>JAIRML010000283.1 GCA_031258665.1 Oscillospiraceae bacterium
TGCCGCTTCGCGGCAATAAAAAACAAGAATTTTTTGGGGACAGATCCCATCCGCGGTTTGCGGAATTCATTTCCGCAAACCGCACCCCGCGAGGCGCCTCAGCGCCTCGATCCAACCCCAGTGTTGTTGAAAAACAAAGTTTTTCAACAACTAAACAAGAATTTGGGTTGTGGGCAGCCAGCAGCCCGCGTTAGACGGCCCGCCGGGGCCTCCGTTTGGGTATGCCTTGGTTATGCCGTGAGCAGACCCGCGCCGGTCAAAGCCTTCTTCAGCAGCGCCAGATGCTTCGGGTCCATCTCGCACAGCGGCATGCGCAGGGGGCCGCAGTCGTACCCGATGAGCCGCATCGCGGTCTTGACGGGGATGGGATTCACCTCGCAAAACAGCGCGTCGATGAGCTCCTGCAGGCGAATCTGCAACGCGGCGCTCTCGGCGGTCTTCCCCTCGCGCCACAGCCGGCAGATGTCGGAGGTCTCCCGCGGGGCCACATTGGCCAGCACGGAGATGACGCCCTGGCCGCCCATCGCCATCAGCGGCACGATCTGATCGTCGTTGCCGGACCAGATACACAGCTCATCGCCGCACAGCGCGCGCGTCTGGGCCAGCAGGGTGAGGTTGCCGGAGGCCTCTTTGACGCCGTTGATGCGCGGATGGCGGGACAGTTCCTGGTATGTCTGCGCCGTAAAGCTCATCCCGGTGCGCGGCGGCACGTTGTACAGGATGATGGGGATATGCACCCGGTCGGCCAGATACGTGAAGTGTTTCACAAGGCCGGCCTGCGTCGTCTTGTTGTAATAGGGTGTGACGAGGAGCAGCGCGTCGGCGCCCGACTCCTCGGCCGCCTGTGACAGCAGCAGCGCGTGGCTTGTGTCGTTCGACCCCGCGCCCGCGATGACCGGCACGCGGCCGTCTACCTTTTTGATGCAGTACTCGATGGTGGCCAAGTGTTCGGGGATTGTCTGGGTGGAAGCCTCGCCGGTGGTGCCGCAAATGGTGATCGCGTTGGTGCCGTTGGCAATCTGGTATTCGATGAGTGCGCCCAGCTGTTCAAAATCGACAAAGTCACCGGTAAACGGGGTGACAATGGCCACACTGGAACCGACAAAAACCGGAGTCTTCATGACCTGATCTACCTCCTTCAAGCTGCCGACGTTTCGGCCTGTTTACCTTGTTGCCGCGAAGCGGCAACAAAAAAGAAGAATTTTGGGTTGTGGGCTGCAGGGGCAGCCCACGTTGGTACTTTGTTGCCGCGAAGCCGCCCTATATTCTATTCCGGATCAGCCGCCGATGTAGCCTTCCGCACAGAGGAGCTCGGCCATCAAAACGGCCCCGCCGGCCGCGCCGCGCAGCGTGTTGTGCGAGAGACAGACAAATTTGACGTCGTATTGCGTGTCGCTCCGCAGCCGGCCGATGGAGATGGCCATGCCGCCCTCGATGTTCCGGTCCAACTGCGTCTGCGGACGGTCGTTTTCCTCAAAATAGTGCAGGAACTGTTGGGGCGCGCTGGGCAGATTGAGCGCCTGCGGGCGGCCGCGGTACGCGGCCCAAAGCGATTTGATCTTCGCCAGATCCGGTTTTTGGGTAAACCGGACAAACACGGCGGCCAGATGCCCGTCCGTGACCGGTACCCGGATGCACTGCGAGGTGATGTTTGGACCGGCGGCGTTGACAATCACCTCCCCCTCGATGTGCCCCCAGACACGCAGGGGCTCTAAGTTCGACTTCTCCTCTTCGCCCCCGATGAACGGGATGATGTTGTCCAGCATCTCGGGCCAGAGCGCAAAGGTTTTGCCGGCGCCGGAGATGGCCTGGTAGGTACAGGCGAGCACATCGGTTGGCCCGAAGGCACGCAACGGGTGAAGCGCCGGCACATAGCTCTGGATGGAGCAGTTGGATTTGACGGCGACGAACCCGCGCTTTGTCCCCAGGCGGCGGCGCTGCGCCGGGATGATCTCGGCGTGTTCCGGGTTGATCTCCGGGATGATCATGGGCACGTCCGGGGTGGCGCGGTGGGCCGAATTGTTGGAGATCACAGGGCATTCGGCTTTGGCGTAGGTCTCCTCCAGCGCGCGGATCTCGTCTCTCTTCATGTCGACCGCGCAGAAGACAAAATCGACGGCGGCGGCGATCTGCGCGAGGTCTTTGGCCGCGTCGAGCACGGGCAGAGCCGCCACATCCGCCGGCAGCGGCGCGGCCATGTGCCAGCGCCCTTCTACGGCCTGCCAGTATGGTTTGCCCGCGCTGCGGGCGCTGGCCGCGACTCCGGCGACACGAAACCAGGGGTGGTCGTGCAGCAGGGTGATGAAGCGCTGACCCACCATGCCCGTGGCGCCGATGATCCCAACTTTGTACTGTCTCATTTCGAACAATCCCTCCCGTTGTACCTCTTCATGGATTTTTCGGAGATCGCCATAAGAAAAAGCCGGTTGAAAAACCGGCTGACTTTGTATATAATAACACGCAGGGGGCTGGGCCCTCACGGCGCGCCTTCATACAAAAGCAGATAGCTCTTCATCCAAACGGTGGGATGACAGTCGGCAGGCTGTTGACCTGTCGCCCAGGAACGCGGACGCACCCATCCGGCCGCTCCTTCGGCGGTCTCCCCTTTGGCGGCGGCGTCATTGGGCATGGGGGCCCTCGTCCGCGCTACTCATGAAGCCCGCGCCTCTATCCTGCGCACAATCGCAAAATTGATTGTGGTCTCATCATAGCACAGTACGTTTTTGTTGTCAATGGGGTTCTTCGGAGCCCCTGGCGGGCAAGATCACAAAAAGACGCGGGTCCGGCCGGCCTTGGGGGCGGCGACCCGACCGGGGTTGAAGGGGTTTATATGCAAACGAAAAAAATCAGTGCTTCTTACAGGCGCACCCTGTACAAACGCATTCTATGCGCGGCGGCGGCGGCCGCGTTCATCGGCGCTATGCCCGCGGGGCAGGCGGCGGACAACCCTGTGCTGCGCATCGGCCTGTTTTACAACACGACGGCGCTGCCCACGGCCAATCTGGAAAATCACACGGGGTCCGGGTATCGCTTCGGGTATCTGCAGGACGGGCGCAGTTTTGTCGAAGTCGGGAGGACGACGGAAACCAAGATCACGATGGTCAAAAACCGCAATGTGTATATGAAGGGGGGCGTTTACTACGACGACGCCCCGCCCGCCGGCAGCATGACCATCGGCTGTTATCATGTGGACGCCGGTGTCTCGTTTGGCAGTTTCGACGAGGCGCGGAGCCGAGCCGACACGTTGCGCGGGCAGGGCCACGAGGCCTTCCCTGCCTACGATGGCGGCGACTACCGCGTGCGGGTCGGCGCCTATGCCTCGACGGCCGCCGCGGGCGCCTCCCCGGCGGCGGGCCTCTCGGGCGCCCGGGTGGTGACCGGCAGCGCCTACTGCGTGTCTGTGGTCCAAACGGGGACAGGGGCCATGGTGTTCCAGTTTGACGGCGGCGCGTCCGTCTCCCTGGCCGTCCACCCCTCGCTGGGCGACACGCCGGTTCCGATCACCTGGTTCAAAGGGTACCGGTACTATGGCGGCTTTGAGTACCGCCGCGCCTCTGGCAACAACATGACGGTGGTCAACTGGGTGACCACCCAGGACTATGTCAAAGGGGTGATCCCTTACGAGATGAACCCCTCGTGGCCGCTGGAGGCGCTGAAGGCCCAAGCCATCTGCGCCAAATCTTACGCGGCGGCCAACCTCAGCAAACACCGCGAATACGGTTTTGATCTCTGCGCGACGACCGACTGTCAGGTGTACCACGGCACCGGCAGCGCCTCGGCCAATTCGGACCGGGCGGTGGATGAGACGATGGGGTACTACGCCTACCACGGGGACAAGGTGGCCAGCACAGTCTACCACTCGTCCAACGGCGGCTCGACGGAGAGCGCCGTCAATGTCTGGGGTACCGATGTCGCCTATCTGCGGGCGGTGCCGGACAACTTCGAGGATCTCTCCCGCGCCGTCAACGGCATCTGGAGTTTCACCTACACAAATTCTGACATCACAAAAATCCTGCGGGACAAAGGCTACTCGACAGGCGCCATTGTCGACGCCTACGTGGATGAATACACGTCCGCCGGCAATGTGTACCGTGTGACCTTTGTGGACGCGCTGGGCCAAAAACACAATTTCGAGCGGGAGCGCGCCCGCACTGTTTTAAACAGCAGCGCGCTGAACCTGTACACACACAGCCAGCGTTACACCATCAGCTCCGGCGCTGCGGCGCTCACCGTGATCGGCGGCGCCGGCGGCAAGGTCACAAAGAACAGCGTCGGAGGCCTGTACGCCGTCGGCCGCGGCGGCGTGGCGGCTCCCCTGTCCGGCTCGCTCTCCGATCTGCTGCTGCGCGCCAAAAACGGGCTCTCTTCGCTGCCGTCCGCGTCCACCGGCCAGTACCTCATCAGCGGCCGCGGGTGGGGTCACAACGTGGGCATGAGTCAATACGGCGCCAAGGGCATGGCCGAACAGGGCTACCGCTTTGAAGACATCATCAAGTATTACTTTCAAAATGTCGAGGTGCGGTCGTAAGGCGTCATTTTACAGGATTCAATCGAAAGGAACCGCTTCTATGACGACATCCGATTTTGACTTCGATTTGCCGCCGGCACTGATCGCCCAAACACCGCTGCCACAGCGGGACACCGCCCGCCTGTTCGTGCTCGGCCGGGCAAGCGGTTTACGAAAGCACATGCGCTTTACAGACTTGCCCGACCTGCTCAGGCCGGGCGATTGTTTGGTTGTCAACGACTCCCGTGTGCTGCCGGCCCGCCTTTTTGGCGTAACGGCCTCGGGGGCCGCCGTAGAAACACTGCTGCTGCGCGATCTGGGGGATGGGAACTGGCTCTGCCTGACGCGCCCGGGTCGGCGAACGCGCGCGGGCACGGTGATCACCTACGGGAATGGGCTGCTCACCGGCACGGTGACGGCCGAGGATCCGGAGGGCAGCCGGGTGGTGCGGTTTTTGCACGGGGGGATCTTCCTCGAACTGCTGGAC
>JAIRML010000301.1 GCA_031258665.1 Oscillospiraceae bacterium
CGGTGATTGTGTCGGGTGGGCAGGGGCCGGGCGAGGCCATCCCCGAGGCGGAGGCCATGCGCCGCGATCTTGTGCGCCGCGGGGTGGAACCGGGGCGCATCCGCAAGGAGGAGGCGTCGACCAGCACGGAGGAGAACATACGATTTTCCGCCGCGCTGCTGCCCGCGGGGCCGCTGCGCGTGGCCGTCGTTTCCAACGAATTTCATCTCTACCGCGCCCGTCTATTGGCGCGGCGGCAGGGCTGGGAGCCCGTCGCCGTCTCCGCGCCGACGCCGTATCTCTATTTAAAAATCGCCTATTTCATCCGCGAATACGCCAGCCTCGTGTGGACGCTTTGGTGATGCTTTTATACCAACGTGGGCTGCCTCCGCAGCCCACAACCCAAATTCTTGTTTTTTATTGCCGCTTCGCGGTAATAAGGCACTAAATTTCGGCCAAACTCAGAATCAGATTTACGCCAAAATAGGAACTGGGTCCTCGACAAACTCGGAACCAGATGTTACAATCACGGAAGACGGATTCACGATGGGAGGTGTCGGGAAGAACTGTGGAACGTAAATATTTGCGGCGAATCGCCGACGACGTGCTGACCGCCGCGCTTGAGGCATCCGGCGCGGTGCTGATAGAGGGTCCGAAATGGTGCGGGAAAACCAGAACGGCGGCGGAACGCGCGGCGAGCAAACTGCTGATGCAGGACCCAGACTACACAGATTCCTACTTGAAGGCCGCCGACACAAAACCATCGCTGTTGCTCAAAGGCGAGACGCCGCGGTTGATCGACGAATGGCAGATGGCCCCCGTGCTGTGGGATGCCGTGCGTTTTGCGGTAGACCAGCGAGGAGAGACCGGGCAGTTCATTTTGACGGGTTCCGCCGTGCCGAAAGACAATGCGGTTCAGCATACCGGAACGGGGCGCATATCGCGGCTTCTTATGCGGACCATGACACTGTTTGAGTCGTTGGAATCGAGTGGAGACATTTCGTTGAAGGCCTTGTTTGACGACAGTTGCGATGGCGACGGAATGTCGACGCTCACGATTGAAAAACTGGCGTCAGCGCTGACAAGGGGCGGTTGGCCCGCGTCAATCGGTGAAAAGGAGTCTGTCGCGTTGCGGCGCGTGTACGACTATGTGGACGCGGTTATCAATACGGACGTGTCCCGTGTTGACGGCGTGGAGAAAAGTCCCGCCCGCATCCGTGCTTTGATGCGCTCGCTCGCTCGAAATGTATCCACGATGGCAAATATGACCACCATCCGTCATGACATCGCCGGTGATGAGGACATCATATCTGAAAAGACGATGGCTTCTTACTTGAACGCGTTGCGTCGCATATATGTTGTGGAGGATTTGCCCGCATGGCATCCGGCCATGCGTTCCAAAACCGCGCTGCGCACTTCGCCGAAGCGGCATTTCATCGACCCGTCTATCGCGACGGCAGTGTTGAGGGCAACGCCTGACAGCCTGCTGAATGATTTCAACACGTTTGGCCTGCTGTTTGAATCGCTCTGCATACGGGATTTGCGGGTTTACGCGCAAGCGATTGACGGCGAAGTATTTCATTATCGCGACAAAAGTGGTTTGGAAGCGGACGCGATCGTACACTTGAAAGATGGGCGTTGGGGCGCGATTGAAGTCAAAATGGGCGTCAAAGAGATTGAAACCGCCGCCGAAAATCTGAAAATGCTCCGCGATAAAATCAATGCAGACAAAATGTTCGAGCCGTCATTCTTGCTGGTGCTGACGGCTGCGAAACTCGCCTATCGCCGCGCCGACGGCGTGTATGTTGTGCCAATCGGTTGTTTGAAACATTGAATCTCCAACCCGAAATGAACACAACCCGGACACGAATTTCGTCCGGGTTGTGTTCATTTCGGATTTTGTTGCCCTGTGTCGCTGTGAAACCGGTTCTGCTAGAGGTAGCTGGAGATGATCATGATGTCCAGCAGGTCGACGATCCCATCGCCATTGGCGTCGTATGTTTGCGCGGCGCCCCAATCGGCGTGGCCCTCCCCGACCAGGTAGTAGTTGTAGATGACTAGGGAGAGATCGGCCAGCGTGACCGCGCCATCCGCGTCCATGTCATAAGGCGCGAAGGCGGAGACGACGCCGGCGGGGTTCAGCGTGCAGACGACCCGGACGGCGCGGATGGGCGACGACACTTCGTAGAAGGAAACCGCTGTGAGAGAGGCGGCGACGTCGCCCGCTGCGGCGCCGACATGGAAGCGCAGGGTCAGGATCGGCGTGCCGGCGGACGCCCTGAACAGGAGCCCTTCTCCCAACAGCGCGACGGTCGCGCCGTATACGCCGGTGACCGGGTCATAGCTCTCGCGCAGAATGCTCGCACCGGGAATCGCGGCCCTGCTGCCGGCAAACGTCAGCTTGGCGGCGTCAAATGTGGCGTTGACCGTAATCATGTTGGTGTCGGTGACGTTGGCCAGCGAGACGGTGTAGGTCAGCGCGCCGGCGCCGGCATAGGTCTTCGGGGCCGTGAGGCCGGCCGTCGCGCCGCCGGGGGCCGGAGCGGGGGCGGCCTGTGTGACGGTGATGGTTCGGCTGAGGCCGCCGCCTGAGACCGTGACGGTTCCGGTGCGGTCGGTCGAGCCGGTGTTCGCGGCGGCGGTCAGTGTGAGGGAGCCGCTGCCGGAGCCCCCGGACGGGGACACGGACAGCCAGGCGGCGCCGCTGACCGCCGTCCAAGCTACGTTGGCGGTCACCGCCGCGCCGGCGCTGCCTCCGGCCGCCGCCGGGCTCCACGTCTCGGGTGACACCGTGAGCGTCTGACCGGTGACCTCGCTGCCGGGATAGTCAAATTCGGGGGCGTTGAGCAGATCGTTTCCGGTGGGAACACCCCCCGACTGATCCAAATAATGGTAAATTATTCCGTCATTGGTCGCCAGCCTCACGGCGCTCGACTGCCCCGTCATGTTCAATTCAACCGCTGTCATACAACGAAGGGAACCCGCTCTGAGATCCGCGGCCGACTTGCCCGGACGAAAGGCAAAGCGTACCTTCATGAGGGACTCGATCAGATAAAATGATTCGTACGCCTCGGTCGGGTGCCCCAAGGTCAGATTGAGGTATCCGGTGTCGCCCGCGAGGTTTTGCGCGGTGTAGACGGCGAAATTGTACGGATATACGCCATCGGGGGAGGCGACACCTGAACAGAGGGCAAATGCTGTGTTCCACGCGTTGTCGTCGATCGCGGTGCTGTTCCACCCGATCAATTGCAAAACCGTCTTGTCATAGGCCAGTCGGATGCCTTGTGTGCCGCGCAATCTGAGGTCCGAACCAAACGCTTGAAATTTCCAGTCCACAATGAAAGTGTCCGCGCCGTTCCATTTGACCGCCTGGTCAACGTTCCCATCTATGTACACCGAAAAAATAGGGTTGTCGACCGCGGACGCAACCGGGGCCCCGCACAAAGCAACCAAGAAAAACAGCGAAAGGGCGATGGATAGAGATCGATTCATGTCTTTCCCCCCTACACTTTGGCGTCCTCCATGGGAACCGCCGCCGCTCTGTGGCCGCGGCGGCGGTTCCATG
>JAIRML010000303.1 GCA_031258665.1 Oscillospiraceae bacterium
TCTTTGAGCCGGCGTTGGTGGACGCCCACTACCCGGTGAGGGATTTCCACCACGTGTATTTGGGCGCGGTCGTCACGCTCATGCGCCGGGGCGCATGAGCGACGAGGCCTACCTGGTCCCGCGCGGGCCGGGCGAAGCCGTATTTGTGGAGCGTCGTTCCCGTTTCATTGGGCGCGTGTGCCCCGCGTGCGACGAGGCCGGGGCGCTTGCCTTTTTGCAGGAGATCCGCGCCAAACACTGGGATGCGACCCACAATGTGTACGCCTATCTCCTGCGCGAGGGGAGCCTCATGCGTTATTCGGACGATGGGGAGCCGCAGGGGACGGCGGGCCTGCCGGTATTGGACGCGCTGCGCCGCGCCGGTGTGTACGATCTGATCTGTGTGGTCACCCGCTACTTTGGCGGTGTGCTGCTGGGCACGGGCGGCCTGGTGCGCGCTTACGCCCGCGCGGCCCGTGAAGCGCTGGACGCGGCGGGTCTTGCCACGATGCGGCGCTGGACGCGGCTGATGATCTCCTGCCCTTATCCGCTGTTTGCGCCGGTGCGTCAGGAGATCGCCGCCGCGGGCGGTGTGGAAGAATTTGTCGATTACGCCGCCGATGTCTCGATCGCGCTTTGGATGCCGGCCCCGCTGGCCGGGGCCTTTGCCCAGCGGATTGTGGATCTTTCGGCCGGGCGCGTCACGCCGGCGGCGGGTGAGGAAGTGTTTCGCGCCTTGGGGGCGGACTGAGGAAACGCGTGTGCCCCGCCCCGCGGCTTTGTCCAAGGAGGGAAGTCCATGACGGTTCACGAGTCGGTCGGGAGCTGGGAGGAGGAGCGACTCTCCGTCTGCGCCGTGCGCGCGGCGGAGAGTCGGGGGCGCGCGCAGCCAGAGGCGCCTTGTCCGCTGCGCACGGATTTTCAACGGGACACGGACCGCATCGTGCACGCCAAGGCCTTTCGCCGGCTGATGCACAAAACGCAGGTTTTTTTAAACCCGGAGGGGGACCATTACCGCACCCGCATGACCCACACGCTGGAGGTCACCCGTGTGGCCCGCACGATGGCCCGCGCCCTGCGCCTCAACGAGGACCTCTGCGAGGCCATCGGCCTCGGGCACGACTTGGGGCACACCCCGTTTGGCCATGCCGGCGAGGCGGCGCTGGCGGCCGTGGCGCCGGGTGGTTTTACCCATTACGCGCAAAGCCTGCGTGTTGTGGACCGTTTGGAGCGCGGCGGGCAGGGCCTCAACCTGACATGGGAGGTCCGCGACGGCATCGCCCACCACTCCGGGCCCGTCCGGGCCCAAACACAGGAGGGCCGGCTCGTACACAAAGCCGACCGGATCGCCTACCTCAGTGCGGACGTCGACGACGCGGTGCGTGCCGGCATACTCACGCTGGGGGACATCCCGCGCCCATTGCGCGTGTTGCTGGGAGATACGCTCTCAACGCGTATCAACGCCTTTGTGAGCGACCTCGTCGCGCACAGCCGGGGGTGTGAGGACATCGGCCTCTCGCCGCCGATGGAGGAGGCGATGCGCGCGCTGCGAGCCTTTTTGTTTGAGCGGGTCTACAAAAACCCGGTGGCCAAGGGCGAGGAGACCAAGGCGCGCGATTTTCTGCAAAAACTTTTCGAGCACTATGTCCGGCGTCCGGACGAACTGCCGCCCGACATGCGCGCGGCGGCCGAGGCCGAGGGGCGGGAACGGGTGGTGTGTGACTATATCGCCGGCATGACGGACCGCTTTGCCGTGGCCCGGTTTGAGGAAATTTTCGTGCCGAAAGGCTGGCAGCGGACCTGATGGACGCCTGTTTTGCATAGTGAATTTCTTTTATGGTAAATATATACATATACCGATGTGCGCATAGCCGATGTGCCGGCGACGGGACCCGCAGGGCCGTTGCCCGGCTCATGTCTGTGGGCGTCGGTGTTGTGGCGGTGGTGATGGAGTGACCTTTCCGGACGCGTTTTTAGATGAACTCTTCGCCCGCACCGACATTGTGGAGCTCATCTCCCGGTATGTGCCGTTGAAGCGGTTGGGGAGCGATTACAAAGGACTCTGCCCGTTTCACAGCGAAAAGACGCCGTCGTTCACCGTTTCCCCGGACAAGCAGCTTTTTTATTGTTTCGGCTGCAGCACCGGAGGCGGTGTGTTGCAGTTTGTCATGCGCGCGGAGAATCTGGATTTTGCGGGGGCGGTGCACTTTTTGGCCGACCGGGCCAACCTGCCCGTGCCGGAGGAGGGCGTCGACCGGGACGCGCGCCGGCGGCGCGACACCGTTTACCGGCTGAATCGTGCGGCGGCCCACCACTTTCATGAAGTGCTGCTCTCCTCCGCCGGGGAGGTGGGGCAGGCTTACTGCCGGGCGCGCGGGCTTTCTCAGGGCGCTGTCACCCATTTTGGGCTCGGGTACGCGCCCGACCGCTGGGACGAACTCATCCGGGCGATGACGAAAGCCGGTTTTACCAAGGCCGATTTGCTGGAGGCCGGGCTCGCGGTGCGCAACAAGGCGGGCGGGTTGTACGATCGGTTTCGCGGCCGGCTGATGTTTCCCATTGTCGACCTGCGCCGGCAGGTGGTTGGGTTCGGCGGCCGCGTGTTGGATGGGTCGGCGCCCAAATATATGAACAGCCCCGACACGCCGGTGTTCTCGAAGAGCCGCCAGCTCTTTGCGCTGAATATGGCAAAAAACACCAAGCAAGGCCGGCTGGTCCTGGCTGAGGGATACATGGACGTTGTCTCTCTGCACCAGGCGGGGTTCGATTGCGCCGTGGCCTCGCTGGGCACCGCGCTGACCGACGCGCAGGCGCTGCTGCTTGCCAAGTATACGAAAGAGGTGGTGCTTGCCTATGATATGGACGCCGCCGGGCAGAGCGCCGCGCGCCGCGCCATCGAGATGCTGGGGCAGTCCGGAGTGTCTGTCAAAGTGCTCCGCCTGCGGGACGCAAAGGACCCGGACGAGTTCCTCCGCCGCTACGGGCGAGAGGCGCTGGCTGCGTTGCTGGCCGGGTCTGAAACACAGACGGAGTATAGCCTGAGTGTGCTGGCGGCACGCTTTGACCTGGCGGGCGACGAGGGCCGTTTGGCGTTTTGCCGCGAGGCCGCAGCGCTGCTGGCCTCCCTGCCGAGCGCGGCCGAGCGGGATGTCTACACCCGCCGCGCCGCCGAGATGTGCCGGGTGTCGTTTGAGGCACTGGCCGCCGATGTGAGGCGTGAGCGGGGCAGACGGGCGCGCCGGGCGGACCGCGAGCTGGCGCGCCGCGCGAGTCAGCCGGAGCGGACGATCCAGCCGCGCGCCCGCGAGATGCGGTACGGAAACCCGCGTTCGGCCAGCGCCGAGGAGGAGGTGGTCCGTATGCTCTTTCATGACCCCTCCCTGTCGGAGATGGCGGCCGGCCTCGTCACGGCGGAGGACTTTTCGGTTCCCTTGCTCGGGCGCATCTTCGCGCTCCTGTGTGCGTGGTACCGCGAGGGGCGGGCGCTTGCGCCGCACGCCCTCGACAGCCATCTCACGCCGGATGAGATGTCCCACTTTGTCCGCCTTGTGAGCCGGCCGGCGTCGCTGGCTCACGGCGTGCAGGCCCTGCGCGACTGCGCCGCCGTCATCGCGGCGGAGCGCGCGCTCCGCCGGGCCGGACCGGCGGGGGAGGACCCCCTGCTGGTGTTGCAGAAGGTCAAATACGAGAGCCAGATCTCATGAGCCGGGCGTCGTGGGGCCACGAATGACCCGAACCGGAGAGCGGCGCGGGAAGCCGCAAAAAGAATCGGAGCGCCACGCGCTCCAGGGTTATGGAGGATCCGCAATGGCCACCAATGAAGAGAAAAAAGCCGTGATCAAGGAGCTCATTGAGCTCGGTAAGAAGAAGGGAAAGCTGACAGACAAAGAACTCATGGGCGCGCTCGAGGAGCTGGATTTTGACTCGGAACAGATCGACAAGCTCTACGACACCTTGGAGAGTTTGAGCATCGAGCTGGCTGTCGAGGAGGACCCGGAGAACCTGTCCGAGGACATCGCGCTGGAGATCGACGAGATTGAGGAGATCCCTCCCGAGGAGTTGGCCGATCCGGATGTACTGGCCGAAAGTTTCAACATTGACGACCCGGTCCGTATGTACCTCAAGGAGATCGGAAAAGTGCCCCTCCTCTCCTCTGACGAGG
>JAIRML010000051.1 GCA_031258665.1 Oscillospiraceae bacterium
TTGATATCGAAGTATCAATGCCGTGTTCAATGTCCCGCAGCGGCCGCAGCGCCTCGTCGTAGACACTGGCCTCCACGTTGTGGGCCAGGCCGATAAACGCCTGCACTGTCTGCCAATTTTGCTGCCCATCGGGGCCCTGGTGTACCAGAACCATCGGCATGTTCGCCACCGTCGTCTCCGTCCGCGCGAACGCGCGAAGGGTCAGGCCGTCCAGGGAATACCCCGCCGGCACGCGCAGATAAAACGGTTCGCCGCGGACCACATAGGGGCCCATGTCGCTGCTCCCATATACGGCGCCGTTGCGCACAGGCGCGCCATCGGCGTCCACAATCCCAATACTGGCCGCGTCTCGGCCACCGCTCAGATCCACGAAGATCTCATCCTCGTCTCGCAGGCTGTCCCCCAACACGGAAAACGGTCCGTAGTAGGCGCTGCTGCGGTCTTCCCTCGCCACCGCCGCGTCGCCCTCAATGGCGATCTCCAGGCGTGTGTCGTTGAGCGGGGTGGGGTCCGCGGCGTAGGCGTCCGCCGCCGCGATGAGTCCGGCCATCAGCGCCGCGAACTGCCGGTGCCGGATCCCGTTTGCGCTGAGGGGATTGCCGCCGCTGGCATCTAAAAAGCTTGTGCTGAAATAGGCGACATCCGGGTTTGTGTAGTGCCAGACGGCCGCCTTCGTCGCCATGACAGCCGTCTCCATCGTGATCCCCGGCAGCGGCCCCGAGGCGTCCGCCAGGTCGCTGAATCTGTTGTTCAGGGCTTCCACGCTCTCCGGCGTGCCGGTGTACCCGTTGACCATCAGCCACAGAAGTTCGTTCCAATGCGCCTTGAGGATGTTCGGGACCTGCTCGGGCGAGGCCGACACATAGCCGGGCACCCTGTCTGTGAGGCGCCCGTCTTCGAACATGGACGATCCGCCGGCGTCTGTATTGGCCGCACTTGTGGCGTAGGAATGAAACGGCACCGTCGCGTCCACGCAGTAGATCTGCCGGATGTCCGGTTGCCCGTCCATCTCGGCGCCCCCCAGCGGGATATCTCCCCGGCCGATCCACCAATCGTCCGGTCCGGGGCCCGTCCGGTGACTGTACGTGATCTGGATGCTGTCGTTGTAGTGCAAAACCGCCGTGTAACTGTTTGCGTCCGGCGCAGCTCCCGCGGGGAATCCCGCCAGCGACAAAACCAGAACCGCCGCGAGCGCGCACGCGGCCAGCGTCTTCCCTGTCTGTCTCACGTTTGATGTTCCTCCTTTTTGGGCAACTCCGGGGGAACGCGGCCCCGCGGCCTGTGCGGGCAAGGCAGGGCCGCCGATGTGAACGGCCGCTCAGGGTATGCTTCCCAAAAGTTCCCCATGTCAACGGATGTAAAAATTTGTATGTGTTTCTTTTATAATGTATCGTTGCAAAAACAGCGAAACTGTAGGTATCTCAACGCAATCGGAGGCCCGCAGACTGTCCTGTCTGCGGGCCTCCGTGTCGGCGTTTATCTGCACGCCTTAGCACCTTGTTGCCGCTTCGCGGCAACAGAAAAACAAGAATTTTTTGGGGACAGATCCCATCCGCGGTTTGCGGTATTCATTTCCGCAAACCGCACCCCGCGAGACGCCTCAGCGCCTCGATCCTGCCCCCGTGTTGTTGAAAAACAAAGTTTTTCAACAACTAAAACAAGAATTTGGGCCCAGGGCTGCGGGGGGTAGCCCGCGTTGGGAACATTTACGCGCCAAGCAGGTCCAAGAGCTGCGCCACCGTCTTCTTCCCGAAGGTAACCGTGCCGTCGTCCAGCACCAGACAGGGGACGCTCATGACCTTGTATTCATCTTTTAGCGCGGAGAAGTGGTTGATGTCATAGACCTCGGCGGTGACCCGCGGGTTCTCCGCGGCAATGCGCTGCGCCGCCATGACAAGTTCGGGGCACATCGTGCAGGAAAGAGAGACGAGGATCCGCATACGCACCGGGCGGCCGAGGGCGCGGACCCGCCCCAGCGTGGCCGCCTCAAGCGCCTGCCCGGGCCCCGCCGCATTGTAGAGGCCGACGACAAAGGAGTTGAACTCGTGCCCGCCCGGCACGCCATGAAAGGCGAGACCGGTGTCCGCGCCATCCGCCCGGCAGATCCGGACAACGGGCGCCTCAGCCTCAGCCTCCTCCGCGACCGCGAGGGAGAGCTTGTCCGTCAGCCCGGTCAGCTCCCGTAAAAAACCGCGCAGTTCCTCCGACACGGGGCGCTCGTCCAGCGCGGCGCGCAGGATGAGCGGCTGTTCCATCCGTTCAAACACGCCGGCGAGCTGGGCCGCGACCTCCGGTGTGAAGAAGCTCTCCGGCGCCGTGTCCGGCGCCGGTTTGGCCGCGACGCTTTCCGGCGCCACGCGCGAGACCGGCTGGCGGGGCACGCGCCCCGTCTCCTTTTGCAGCCGGGCCACATAACGCTCCAACTCGGTGGCCGCGACCGCGCCGTCCCCGGTAGCTGTCACCATCTGCCGCAGGTTTTTGACACAGACGTCACCCGCGGCGTACACACCCTCCAGATTGGTTTTGCGGTTTTTGTCCGTGACGACATAGCCGCGTTCATCCAGCGCCACGACGTTTTTCACCGGCGCGGTGGCCGGCTCATACCCGGCAAAGACAAACAGACCAAAGGTCTCCCCCTCGGGCGGACTGTACGCCCAAATCTCGCCCGTGTCCAGGTTTTTGATGCTGGCCCGGCGCAGCGCCGTGTCCCCGGAGACCTCCTCCACAACGGTGCGGTAACGAACCTCAATGTGTTCGTTCTCCTTCACGAGGTCGGCGGTCGCCTTGGCACAGGTGAAATCCGCCTCCCGCACCAATACGGTCACCTTCCGCGCGTACTTGGTGAGAAAGACCGACTCCTCCGCCGCGGCAAACCCGCCTCCGACGACAAAGACATCGAGACCGGTGAAAAATTCCCCGTCGCAGGTGGCGCAATAGGCCACCCCACGCCCCTTGAACTCCGCCTCGCCCCGAAAGCCCACCATGCGCGGATGCGCGCCGGTGGCGAGGACCACGCCGAACGCCTCCCGCGCGCCGCGCGATGTGCGGACTGTCTTGATCGGCCCGTCCAACGAGAACCCCTCGGCCTCGGCCAGCAGGAACTCCGCCCCAAAGCGCTGCGCCTGCCGGCGCATGGCCAGCGTGATCTCCTCCCCGCTGCCGCGCTCGACGCCCGGATAATTGACCACCTCCAACGTGATCGTGATCTGCCCGCCAAAACGTTCCTTCTCCACCACGAGTACCCGATACCGCGCCCGGGCCAGGTAGAGCGCCGCGGTCAGACCCGCCGGCCCGCCGCCGACGACGATCACATCGTAGAAATTGTCATCCATCAAAGCAGCCCCACGAGGTCCAGGCTCGGTTTGAGTGTCTTGGCGCCGGGCTGCCACTTGGCCGGGCAGACCTGGTCATCGTGCTCGGCGACGAACTGGGAGGCCTGCACCCGGCGGAACAGTTCGTCCGCGTTGCGGCCGACGTTGCCCGCGATGACCTCATAGGCGACGACTTTGCCCTCCGGGTTTACGATGAAGCTGCCGCGCTCGGCCAGGCCCGCGTCTTCGATCAGCACTTCGAAATTCCGCGCCAACTGTCCGGTTGGGTCGCCCAGCATGGGGTAGGTGATCTTCTGGATGGTCTTGGACGCGTCGTGCCAGGCCTTGTGTACAAAATGCGTGTCGCAGGAGACAGAGTAAATCTCGCAGCCGATCTTTTGGAACTCCTCGTACTTGTTCGCGAGGTCCTCAAGTTCCGTGGGGCAGACAAAGGTGAAGTCGGCTGGGTAGAAGAAAAACACGGCCCACTTGCCCAGCACGTCCGCCTTGGTGACGGCCTTGAACGCGCCCTGATGAAACGCCTGTACCGAAAAATCGCCGATCTCCCTGTTGATGAGTGACATGCGCGCAACCTCCTTCAAAAATTTGGGATTTTTGGACTCTGTAGTTAGCGTACCACTCTCTCGTCTCCCTGTCAACATCTTGCGGGCGGTGTCGATAAAAGTTTGCAAAAACCGTCCGAAATATTACCTTGTTGGGGCGCGGAAAGGCCCGTTCCGAAGAACGGGCCTTTCCGGACGGTGTATATTTTTTGACGGTTTCGTCAGCGGTCTGTCAGCGGGTTGTACCCGTCATCCCAGAAAAAGAATTGGTACGACGCGGCTTCGGGGGCGCGCGCGACGGACGCTTGCGCGGTCACTTCGTCTCCGGCGAAAAGCGTGTATGGGCTGGCGTTGGCCGCGAGCAGCCGCCCGTCCGCGTCATATGACGCGACAATCAGGGCAAACGCGATGTCCGCATTGGCCCTTGCCGTAAATTGCGGGCTGTACGCGGTGTCGGAAGGCGTGGCGGAGATCGGCTTGATGACAATGCGGCTGTCGGTCGAGATGCTCGGCATATCCTCTGCGAACACACCCGAAACGGTGACGCCTCGATTCGGCATAATGAACGATTCCCCGACGATGGCGATGCTTTCCGCCAAGCCGTCCGCCGTGTACGTCAGGCTGCCCTCCACCAGATGATACCCGTCGTCCGGCTTGGCGATGACAGTCACTTCCGTGCCCTCTTCCGCCGTGTCCGGGGCGGCGATGATCCTGCCGTTGGCGATGCCGGGCAGGGTGGCAATGTTGTGGGCCGTTTTCACTTCTTGCAGCGTGATCGCGGACACGCTGATGTTGCCCCAGGTCGCGTCATAAGAAACAGCCGTCACCAGCGTGACTTTCAGGCTCTGGCCGGGCTCCAGCGTGCAGCGTAGCGTAAACACGGAATATTGCGCCGGTGTGCCGCCGCCCTGCGCGCCTGTGTCGTAGTAGCCTGACGCCGTTTTGACGACGGCGCCGCCGCCGTCGATGACCTCGGCCCTGAGCTCGGCTTTGGCCGACCACGCGCCGATATAGACGCGCAGAATCTGCGCCGCCTCGCTGTACGCCGCGTTGAATGTGATGCCGTTGTTTGCCTTTTCAAATACGACGCCCTGCGCGTGGCTCCCCGACGGCGCGCGGGTCCCGTCGGTGTATGAGAACGTGGCCGTACCGCTGTTGGGGTTCATCTTGGTGACGGCAATCAACGGGGTGATGCCGCTGAGGCCCGTGCCGTTTTGCTTCTGCTCGATGTTGTCCAGCGCCGTCGTGTTGAACAGTCTCCAGTCCTTGGAGCCTTCGCGCGTCAGGTTGACCGACGACGGCTGCGCTTCGCTCACGATGTACAGGCTCTCTTCCGGCTCTTCGATCGGCGGTTCCGGCGGTTCTATCGGCGGCACTATCGAAACATCGGGTTCAGACAGGGTGACGGCCTGTAAGACGTTGCTGGATGCCCATGTCGAGCTGGCGTTATGGCTGCCATATACCCTGACGCGGACCTGATCTGACGGCGATAATTTGAACTCAATTTCAAAAGCTTGGCCCGTCAGACCGCTGGTCGCGTCCCGCTCGACAGAGTCCGTGTACATGGTCAGACCATTGACATCGAACGCAACGTTCAGTTGGCCGCCCCAGATCGCGGTGTACAACGTGAGCTTCTGGATGTCACCGCTGACCGGCACGGCAAATGAAATCTCGCCGCCGATGCCCCTGACGATCAGCCCTCTGTTGCTGACGGGGGCGGAGTCCTTGGCGTCCGACCATGTGAAGGCGAATTTACAGTCGTTCGCGACGCCGTCAGGCGAGACAGCCTGAAGGCTGCCGATCAGCGGCTCCGCGATGTTCTTCCTCGCGTGGCTGGTCACGCTGCCGCTGTTGAACTGCACCCAGTCCGACGACCCCTCCTCGGTCAGATTGACAGTGCCCGACGCCGCGCCCTTCCTGCCATACACATACGTGGCGCGCGCTTCGACCGCTTTGACGACAGCCTTTTGCGCCACGGTCACCACGGCGGTTTTGTACCGGATGGTCACCGTGATGGTTGTGGTGACGTCCTCTTGCGGCTTGACGGGGAAAACGACCGCCCCGCCGTCGAGTACGCCGGTGTTTGAGAGGTTCTTCGACACGGCAAACGAAAACGCGCTGCCGTAAACGGGCCCGGCGACGCCTTCAAATTGGAGCGGTGTTTTGACATCGTCAAAACCGGTGTTTCCGTTGAGTACGATGTCCCGTACAGATTCCCAGTCGTCATAGGCGCGCTCGCGGTCACTGTGGGGGCGCGATTCGGGCACTTCATATTGTATGTCGCTCATGTCGCCCTCAACACCGTTTTTCACGCCCGCCACCGCGACGCCATAGCGCTTGCCATTCGTCAGGCCGGGGATGACCGCCGGGAGCGAGGAGACGAAGAGCGTCTCGGTCAGGCCGCCCACGCCGGCGCCGTAATAGATGTTGAACCCGTCGTAGGCCGCGCCGCTCACGTCGGCGTCCACCGTCAGGCTGCCGTTGCCGGACGCGAGCGTCACACCCTCCACGATGGCGGGGTAATAATGGCCGCCGTCGTCCCGCGCGGCCGCTTTGAGAGAGACCTCGCCGGAGCCGCTTGTGATCGTGTACTTGACAATCAGATAATTGTCGTCGGACGCCGCCCGGTACGGAATTTCCACCAAAAACGCCGTCTCCGCCGGACCCGCCGACACTGTCTTGGAAAATTCCGGCGCGGACGCGTCGGACAGCGACGCGGTGATGACGGCTGACGCGTTTTTCACGCCGAGCGCGAGCCGCAGCGTCTGCATGTCCGTGCCGGCTTTTGCCATGACCATAAAGCCGTCACGCACGCCCGTTTTCACGTATTCATAGCGCTCCGCGCCCGCCGGGAGTGTTTCGCTTTTGCGCACCGAGGCGTTTCGGTAGCCTATGGTGTTGATGTTGTAAATGTTGCCGTCCGGGTTGCTGCCCGCCTGATTTTTCAGGCCGTCTGTGACGGCGCTGTTGGGGGCGTTTGTAAACAGTACATAGTCGCCGCTTTCGGCGGGGTCAAACCCGGCCAGCGCGGCCGTCTTGCCAGCGAGGTACGCGCCTTCGCCGGTGTCCGCCCCCGCGACGGCAAACGTGTTCTCCCCGGCCTCGACCGCAAACGTCTGTACCGCGTCGCCGTTTTTCACCTTGAGCGTGAACGGCCGCTCCGCGCGGACGGTGATCTCGACGGCCGACTCCGCCGTCGGGCGCGGCGCCGCCCTGACGCTGAAGGTGTGGCCCGCCATCCACAGATTGTCTATGCCGTTGCCCTCCGTCAGCTGCATGTTCCAATTCACTGTGTTTTGCGGCGCGTCCAGCGTGATGCCGACAATGTCCTCAATGATCGAACCGATCGCCAGCGCGCCCGTCCAGCCCACAAAATTGGAGCGCGACGGCTGGGTGTCGCTGGATTCCGTGGAGCCGGGGATGTCCCACTCCGACGAGTAGTTCTCCCACAGTGTGTGCAGGTAGCTGTTGTAACGGTCATACGCGCCTTGCGCGCGCACGCGCTCCAGCGCGTCTATATGCCGGACGGCCTCTTGAAACGCCAGTTTGTCATAGCCGTACCGCTGCAGCCCTTTGATGTACTGATAGGATGTCGGAGACCACATCGCGCCGTTCCAGTATCCGCCCGTCGGCTTGAAGCTGCCGTAATCATATGTGACGGTGGACAGCCCCTGCGGGCGGAACATCTTCTCGGAATTGAGCGCGTAGAGGCGGATCATGCGCTCCGCCTGCTCCGGCGTGGCCGCGCCCGCCGCCAGCGCCCAAAGCCCGGTCGGCGTGGCGATGTTGGTGAACGCGGTACCGGCCGAATTGATGTTGAAAAAGAACGAGTCCGCCTCGCTCCACATCTTCGTCTGGAGCAGTGCGTACAGGTCCGCCATC
>JAIRML010000122.1 GCA_031258665.1 Oscillospiraceae bacterium
CCTTCTCGATCTCGTCAAACAAGATGACGGAATACGGTTTGCGCCGGATTTTCTCAGTGAGCTGGCCGGCCTCGTCGTAACCCACGTAACCGGGCGGCGCGCCGATGATCCGGGAGACCGAATGCTTTTCCATAAACTCCGACATGTCGAGGCGAATCAGCGACTCCGGCTGGTTGAAGAGGTCCTGTGCCAGGCATTTGACAAGCTCCGTCTTCCCCACGCCAGTGGGGCCGACGAAGATGAAAGAGACCGGCTTGTGCTTGCCCGAGATGCCCACGCGGCCTCGCCGGATGGCGGCGGCCACGGCGGCGATGGCCACGTCCTGCCCAATGATGCGCTTCCGGAGACGGTCCTCCAGCAGGGCCAGCCGCTTGTACTCCTGTTCCTCAATGCGGGACGCCGGGATCTTGGTCCACTGTTCGATGACCCGGGCCAGATGCGGCACGGTGAGCGCCGGCGGGCCGCTTTTCGTCACTTCCTCAAGCTGCCGCACGGCGACCATCTCGCGGCTCTTCAGCACCGCGATGCGCTCATATTCCGCCGGCGCGTTGTCCGTGATGAGATGTTCCCGCTCGCGGCGGATGGTCTCGATCTCCCGGCGAAGCCGGTCCGCCTGGTGGATGGCCGGCGTCTTCAAATTGACGTCGGAACAGGCCTCGTCGATCAGGTCGATGGCTTTGTCGGGCAGAAAGCGGTCGGTGATGTAGCGCTCCGACAGCAATACCGCCTGACGGGCCACTTCGGGGGAGATTGTGACGCCGTGGAATATCTCGTAATAGTGGGAGACGCCCCGGAGGATCTCCACGGTCTCGTCCACGGACGGTTCGGACACCGTCACCGGCTGAAAGCGCCTCTCAAGCGCCGAGTCTTTCTCGATGTGCCGGCGGTACTCCGAAAACGTGGTGGCGCCGATCACTTGGATCTCCCCGCGGGAGAGGGCGGGCTTTAGGATGTTGGCGGCGTTCATCGAACCCTCCGCGTCCCCGGCGCCCACAATGTTGTGCACCTCGTCGATGACGAGGATGATGTTGCCGAGGCGGCGGATCTCCTCAATCAGCCCCTTCATGCGGGACTCAAACTGGCCTCGGAATTGTGTGCCGGCCACCAGCGCCGTGAGATCGAGCAGATAAACCTCTTTGTTCGCCAGCTTCCCCGGAATGTCCCCGTCGGCGATGCGCAGGGCAAGCCCCTCGGCGATGGCCGTCTTGCCCACCCCTGGCTCTCCGACGAGGCAGGGGTTGTTTTTTTGCCGCCGGTTTAAGATCTGCACCACACGTTCAATCTCGGCGGCACGGCCCACAATGCGGTCCAGACGGCCCTCTTTGGCCCGCTGTGACAGGGAGATACAGTAGTTTTCCAGGTATCTCCGTTTGGGGCTGCGCGACTCGCCGCCGCTTTCCCGGCGCTCGGCGTCCCGCGCCGGTCGGCCGGGACTTTCGCCGATGTTGTCGGAGGGCGTGTTGCCAAACAAGCGGTTCAAAAACGGGAAGGTGGCGGTTTTGCCCTCTTCCTCCTCTTCGTCCGAACCGGTATCGGGCGGCAGACCGGCCATTTCGTTCATGTCTCCAAGGGCATCCATCATCTCCTGAGAGAGGCTGTCCAGGTCCTCCTCCGAGATGCCCATGCGGTCGATCATGTCGCCCACGGGTTTGATGCCCATCTCTTTCGCGCACTTGAGGCAGATGCCCTCATTGTGCGCCTTGCCGTTTTCTATTTTTGTAATAAAGACAACGGCCACCTTTTTTTTACAACGGGAGCACAGGGTTGGCTGCATAATAGAAGTCTCCTTTGGTTCCCAGCGTGGGCTGCGCCCGCAACCCACAACCCGAATTCTTGCTGTTTGCTGCCGCGCAGCGGCAGCAAAGTACCAACGCGGGTTGCCCCTGCAACCCATAACCCAAATTCCTGCTTCTTGCCGCCGTGAAGCGGCAGCAAACTGCTAGAAGGGGTTCTGTGTTCAATGTCTCTCCGACCGGGTCAGCGCAATGAACCGGCGCAGGTAGAGGAGAAGCGCGAGGACAGAACAGACGGTGGCCGCCGAAATGAGGATCAGCTGTATCGTCGGGCTCAGCGCGGCGCCGAAAAGGAGAATGACCAGGCAGGCGACGAAAAACAACACGGCGGAAAATTTTCCAAATCCTTCCGACGGAGGTACATCGTTGATCTTTTTGTATTGCAAGATGGCGCCGACGCCCATCAGGAGCTCTTTGAAGAAGAACACGCCGGCGGCCCACCACACAATCGGGTTGTCATAGGCGATGCAAAAGACGACTGTCGCGGCCATCAGTTTGTCGGCCATCGGATCGATCACGCGGCCCAGGCGGGTGATCATATGAAGCCGCCGGGCCAAGATGCCGTCCAGTACGTCGGTGGCCGAGGCCAGCGCGTAAACGCCGGCCGCCCACAGACGGGCGTGGGGGAGCGGGGAGAAGTAGACGAAGGGAAAGACGGGGACCAGGGCCAGGCGTGCCAGAGAGAGTAAATTCGGAAGATTCACGTCAGCATCAGCCCCCCACAATGATACAATCGAAAGAACTTGTGCCCGCGCCCAGCGGCACGGCGAAATTTCCCCGCCGGGCTGCGGAGGCAGCCCACGTTATTAACTTATTGCCGCGGAGCGGCAATAAAAAAGAAGAATTTTGGGTTGTGGGTTGCACCTGCAACCCACGTTAGTAACTTATTGCCGTGA
Source organism: Oscillospiraceae bacterium (assembly GCA_031258665.1). Classification (GTDB taxonomy): domain Bacteria; phylum Bacillota; class Clostridia; order Oscillospirales; family UBA929; genus JAIRTA01. The sequence goes on from JAIRML010000122.1 coordinate 2,690, forward strand.
AACGGCAATAAAAAACAAGAATTTTTTTGGGGACAGATCCCATCCGCGGTTTGCGGAATTCATTTCCGCAAACCGCACCCCGCGAGGCGCCTCAGCGCCTCGATCCACCCCCCGTGTTGTTGAAAAACGAAGTTTTTCAACAAATAAAACAAGAATTTGGGCCCAGGGCTGCGGAGGCAGCCCACGTTATGGGAGAAAGAGGGCAAGGGGATTTGTCTGCACGAAGAAGCGCGTGAGCACCGTCTCGTCGATCAGCTCGGCCGGGATCAATATGCCCAAAAAGCGCAGCCCCCATCCGACGGCAAACAGGATCAGGCAGCCGTGTACAAATCCGGCGGTGAGGCCGCCCACCGTGTCGAGTGTCTTGAGGCCAGGCAGCTCAAACATCATGCCGATGAAGTGCGCGAGCAGCGTGAGGAGCAGCGCGATGACCGCGAGGAAGAAGAGGAACAGGACCACCCACGCCAGCGTGCGGATGAAGACGGCCGAGATGCCCGCGCGAACGGACACGCCGGCGTCCTCCATAAATGTGAGCACTTTGTCGGCAAGGGCGTCCACTTCTCTCCCTGAGACGCCGAGCAGAGAGAACGCCTTTCGGGCCACGGAGAGCGCATGCGCGTCGGAATCGTTGTCGCCGGATTCGGACCGGGAGGCCTCTTCTGCGGCGTCGTCCGTCACCCAGTCGAGGAGGGGGTGGATCCGTTCCGCGACCGGGTCCACAAAGCGGTCGGACAGGGAGGAGGCGCCCCATAAGGCGATGATCAGAATCAAAAATCCGGACAACGACAAGACGAGTCCTTTGCGGTAACCCTGCCAGACGCAGAAAGCCAGGACAAGCAAAATCAACAGATCCAGCACAACTGGAGTCAATGCAGTCACCTGCTCTCTCTAGTACCTTGCTGCCGCAAAGCGGCAACAAAAAAGAAGAATTTGGGTTGTGGGCTGCGGGCAGCCCACGTTGGTACCTTGCTGCCGCGAAGCGGCAACAAAAAAGAAGAAGTTTGGTTGTAGGCTGCGGGGGCAGCCTACGTTGGGAATTCGCGGGTGTGCGGCGGAATCAGGGCCGGTATACGCGGGAGCCGTTTTGGGCCAGCAGCAACGCGCTTCCGTCGGCACGCATGAGGAGATACTGCGCCGCCTCGTCGGGCAGCGCCTGCCCGATGGGGGTCAGGTCGGCGTCGTAGATACGGGCCGCGCCCGCCGAGAGGAGACCGACGAAACGGCCCTCCGCCGACAGAGCGTCCGGTGTTCCGTCGAGAAACACAGAGGCCCGGGGGCCGTTCGACGACACCGTGAGGAGCTCCGGGCGCCCGCCGACGCGGTCGGTGTCTCCCAGACAGACCGCCATAAACTCATCCCCGGCGTCAAACGTCAGCAGGCTGCGGGCGCCGAAGGCGTAAGTTCCGGCGGCCGCGCCGTCGCCGCTGTAGAACAGAAGCTCGCTTCCCGTGACCACACAGAACAGGTCGGGTGACAGCGCGCGCACGGCGAGCGGCAGGACGTCCGGCAGATCGACCCGGAGCAGAGGCGCGGCCGCGCCGGTGTCAAACAGCAGTACCCGGCCGAGGAACTGCCCCCCCTCCTGCCCGGCCGAGACGACACAGAGCCGTTTGCCGGAGGAGGAGAGCACGGCGTCCAACACGTAGAGGTTGGAGGAGTACCACTTGAAGACCTCGTCGAAACGCGCGTTCAGCACCGTCACGACAGATGAGGAGCCGCGTTCCCGGCTGACGATGACGGTGTCGCCGCGCGGGTTCATTGAGGCGTGAAAGAGGACATCCGGCCAGGTGCGCGCGGAAAGGGTGGCGTGCGCGTCGGCCCAGAGCAGGGAGGTGCCGCCGCGGTCGTAAGCCAGGACTGTGCGGTCCGAGACCGCCAGCCCCGGCTCCTTGAGAAAACAGTCGGCCGCGTATGTCTGCCGCCCGGAGGGGCCATACAGGACCAGCCGGCTGTCCGACAGGAGCGCGAGACCTTTCTGAAAGACGGCAAAGCGGGTCAGCATGTAGTCGTCGTAGGCAAAGGCGTCGGAAGTCTCCTCCAGCTCTCCGCCGAAGGCGGTGCGCAGCTGCGAAAGAACCCCCGCGAAAGTGTCGGCCGTGAGCCGATCGCGATAGGTGACAAAACCAATGACGAAGAGGAGAACGGCGAGGCAGAGGGTTGCGTACAAGATCACGCGGACAGGGCCCGCCCGCCGGGCCGGTTTGCGCGAAGGCCGGACCGGACGGACCTCCGGCGCGGCGTCTCTTTCTGAATCTCTCCTCGGGTCGTTCAAGGCCAATCCCCTCCCCCTTCCCGGCGGCGTGGCCGAGGCGGTGACGAACGGCGCGCCGCGGGAGAAGGCGCGGTCAGAGGTCTGCGTCACGGCGGGCCACGGCGGGCCACGGCAGGGCTGTCTCGTACCAGGCGCCCGTCATATACAGGCCGTGCGCCGGCGCGGTGGGGCCGGCGCGCGCGCGGTCCCCGGCGCGCAGCAGGGCGGGGACCGCGTCGGAGTGGATCTTCCCCTGCCCCACGTACAGCAGTGTGCCCACGATGGCCCGCGCCATGTTGTATAAAAACCCGTCGGCCGAGACGGCGATCTGGAGCAGCCGGCCCCGGGTGGACACATCGCAGGAGAACATGGTGCGCACGGTGGATTTGACCGGCGTGCCCACCGACCGAAACGCGGCAAAGTCGTGTGTGCCGATGAAATCGCCCGCCGCGCGCCGCAACGCGTCCGCGTCGAGCGGATACGGCCAAAAGAGCGCGCGCCGGCGCAGCAGCGGGTCCGGGTGGCGCGCCGTATAGAGGCAATAGGTGTATTCCTTGCGCACACAGGAGTTGATGGCGTGAAAATTGTCCGGCACATCGGCGGCCGCGAAGACGGAGATGTCGTCCGGCAGGTGCGTGTTCACCGCATAGGGCAGCCGTTCGGCCGGAATGCGCGTGGCGGAGATAAAATTTGCCACATAGCGGCGGGCGTGCACACCCGTGTCGGTGCGCCCGCAGCCGTGGAGGGTCACCGGGCGCCCAGTTGTCTTTTGCAGAGCGCCGGAGAGGACGGCGGCCACCGTCACGGCGTTCTTTTGGACCTGCCAGCCATGGTAGGACGACCCGTCGTAGGCGAGCAGCAATGCGATGTTACGGCGTGTGTCCCGTGTGTCCCGTGTGTCCAATGTGAAGCCCCTCCGACGACGCGTCTAAACGTGGGCCGCGCCCGCAGCCAAAATTAAAGCGCCCGCGCGTCAATATCCGAAGCGGCTCGCGACGCCCACGCCGACGGAGACCGCCAGCATGGCGGTGAGGACACACCCGTCCAGGGGCGTCATGCGCAGCGGATACATGCGTGTGCGGCCCTCGCCGCCGTGGTAGCAGCGGCATTCCATGGCCATGGCCAGGTCCTCCGCCCGGCGGAACGCGGAGACAAACAGCGGCACCAGCAGCGGCACCAGAGCGCGGGCGCGCCGGACCACATGTCCGGAATCGAAATCAGCCCCCCGGGCGCGCTGCGCGTTCATGATCTTGTCCGTCTCCTCCAACAGCGTTGGGATAAAACGCAGCGCGATGGTCATCATCGTGGCCAGCTCGTGAATCGGGGCGCGCAATTTTTTCAGCGGGCCGAGCAGGCACTCAAGCGCGTCGGTGAGACGGATTGGAGACGTCGTGTAGGTGAGCAGGAAGGTTCCCATGATGAGCATGACGATCCGCAGGACCATCCGCCCGGCGATGACCAGCCCCTCGAGGGTGACGCGGAGGATCCAAAACGAAAAGAGCACGACGCCGTCGGTGTAAAAGATGTTGAGCAGGGCCGTCAGGGTGATGATGAGGACCAGGGGCCGGATGCCCTTGACGAGGACCCGGACGCGCAGGCGGGAGAGCCGGACGGCGGCGGCGAGCCAGAGGACCATGACGCCGTATGTGAACACGCCGTGGGCCATAAAAAGCGCCACAATGTAAGCGGCGGTGAGCACCAATTTGACGCGCGGGTCAAGCCGGTGGAGGAGCGAATGCCCGGGGAAAAACTGCCCCAGCGTGATGTCTTTCAGCATGGGCGCGCCCTCCTGATGAGGGGGGCGAGCTCCGCGGCCGCCTGCCGGACCGTGTACGCGGCAGGGTCGATGTCCAGACCCAGCGCGCGCAGCCGCCGCATGACCTGTGTCACCGCCGGGACAGAGAGCCCGGTCTGTTCGAGCTCAGTCACGCGGGAGAACACCTCGTGGGGCGTGCCGTCCATGGCCACGCGGGCGCGGTTCAACACAACGATGCGCTGCACCGAGCGAGCGATCTCCTCCATGCTGTGGCTGACGAGAATGACAGCGGACCCGTGTTCGGCATGATAGGCGCGGATGTGGCCCAGAATGTCCTCGCGGCCGCGCGGGTCAAGGCCGGCCGTGGGTTCGTCCAGGATGAGCACGTCCGGTTCCATGGCGATGACGCCGGCGATGGCGACCCGCCGCTTTTGCCCGCCCGAGAGGTCAAACGGGGACTTGTCCGCCGCCTCCGGCGCCAGCCCGACAAGCTGCATGGCCGCCTCCACCCGCCGGGCGGCGTCCTCCTCGGAGAGGCCCATGTTGCGCGGCCCGAAAGCGATGTCGCGCGCCACTGTCTCCTCGAAGAGCTGGTACTCGGGATATTGAAACACGAGCCCCACGCGAAAGCGCGTCCGACGGATTTGTTTTGGGTCGCGCCAGAGGTCCCGGCCCTCAAAGAGCACGCGCCCCTCGGTGGGCCGCAGCAGCCCGTTCAGATGCTGGATCAGCGTGGACTTGCCGGAACCGGTGTGCCCGATGATGCCCAGGAACTCGCCCGGCGCCACTTCGAGGTCGACGCGGTCGACCGCCCGGCGCTCAAAAGGGGTACCGGCGCCGTACACATAGGAGAGCTGCTCCGTTTTGAGGATGGGCGTCAAATCGGGAACCTCCTCCCCGCGTCGCCGATGTCCGCGGACATGCTGTCTTTCGGATCGGTCAGATCTGGAT
>JAIRML010000236.1 GCA_031258665.1 Oscillospiraceae bacterium
ACGGTATGCGGGACACTCATCAACACGTCAATCACCCCGTTCACGGCATGGTCTGTCGCCCCCCGGCCCATGGCCGCCGTGACCCCCACGGCCAACGCGACCACAGCCGCCATGGCGGAGGCCGCCGCGCCGACAGCAAGCGACAGAGACAGGCCCTTTACCGTGTGGGCAAACATGTCGCGCCCCAGAAAATCGGTGCCGAACAGATGCGACGCCGAGGGGGGCAGCCGCTTTTGTGAAAAATCGGCTCTGAGCGCGGTGTCCGGGATCAGCGCCCCGCCGAGGTAAATCGCGAGTATGAGCGCAAGCAGCACCGCCGACGTCACGGCGGCGGCGGCGCGTCTGTTCAATTTTTTCAACCTTGACGCCTCCCCCCCCGCGCGGTATCGAAAATCGCAGGGGCGGTTGTCAACCGCCCGTTATCCTGCCACGCCTCCCCCCGCACGCGGACCGACATTGTCAATTGTCCGTCGTGCGCGGATCGATGATCTGTGTCAGGACGTTGGCCATGAGGTTGCCCGCGAAGACAAAACAGGCCGAGAACACGACAATCCCGAGAAACAGCGGGATGTCCGCCGCGCCCGTCCCCGCCGCCGCCGCCGCCGCGCCGAGCCCCGGATAACTGAAAATGCTCTCCGCGAACACCGACCCGCCAAACAGCTCCGCGAACGAGCCGAACTGCATGGTGACCGCCGGGACCAGCGCGTTGCGCACGCCGTGGCAAAACAGGATTTTCGCCTCGCTCTCGCCGCGCGCCCGTGCGAACAGCACGTAGTCGCTGGCATACACGTCGACCAGCTTTTCACGCGTGTGCAGGGCGAGGTTGGCGAACGACAGGAAGGACAGCGTCAGCGCGGGCAAGATCAGGTGGTGGATCCGCTGGCCAAGCGTGACGGCCTCCGGCGGAACGCCGGGCGGCACCGCGAGCCCAAAGGGGAACCAGCCAAGCAGGGCGGCAAACACGGCGAGACATACGAGGCCGACCCAAAACGTCGGGACAGAGCACAAAACCAGGCACACGCGCCTCACAACGCGGTCGGGCCACCGCCCTCGAAACGCGCCCATCAGACACCCGGCGGAAAAACCGAGCAGCCCCGAGAGCGTCCACGCCGTCATCATCAGCGCGAGTGACGCCTTGAAACGCGCCCCGATCACGTCCAGCACCGGCTGGCGGTACGATGTCGACACCCCCCACTCACCGCGCAGGATGCCGCCGAGCCAGCCGAGGTAGCGCCGCGCGGGCGGCTCGTCGAGGCCCCAATACGCGCGCATCTTCTCGACGTTTTCGTCGGACACGCCGGGGTGCGACAGGCGGTACCTCGTCTCGGGGTCAATCGGCGACGCGTTCGCCAGCAAAAACGAAAGCGCGCTCACCGCAAGGAGCAGCGTGAGGCCCCTCATCGCATAGATTGCGACAGATGTCAGCTTTCCCAATACCAGTCCCTCAAGTTCGCGACAAGCGCCCACGCCGCGCCGTGCGCGTGGAGCATCTGGTTGCCTGTATTCAGCCCGTCGCGGCGAAAATAGAGGTGGTCCTTGTTCACAAGGAAGATATACGGGCATTCGCCGCGCATACTCGTCCCGGTCGCGCCGTCCCACTGCGCGCTTTGCCAGTGGGGGATCGCCTCCTCAAGGTTTTTCGCGTTCAGCGCCGCGTCGAGATAGCCGTCTACGACAGGGCTGCCAAAACTCTCGGGGTTGTACCAGTCGTCTTTGCCAATGCTCGACGAGTGGTAGAGATAGTAACTCGTCATCGGGTTGGCGCTGCCCCACGCGAGGATCATCGGCTGCGCGACCATCCTCGCCATCACATCGCCCTCGCCCATCCCCTCGACAAGCAGTTCCACGCCGATCCTCTCCCGCACCTGGTTGGCCGCGCTCATCGCGACGGCCTGGCGTGCGCTGTCGCCCGCAAAATAGTACACGGGCACCGACGCCTTCAACCCATGTTTCTCGCGGATACCGTCGCCGTCCGCGTCGATCCATCCAGATTCTTCCAATAATTGGACGGCGTACGCAACATCCGTCTCAATGACGCTCTCCGGGTTCCACCATGGCATCCCGTCATTTTCGGAGTAAGCGGGCGTCGCGTAGCCGTTCAGCGCCTCGTCGCAGAGCCGCTCGCGGTCGATCGCGTAGGCGACGGCCTTTCGCAGGGCCACATCGCAGGTGACGTCGTTGCCCATTGGGTTGCCCAGGGCGCTGGTCCCGCTGCCCGCCGGGATCACGGGCATCACAATGCCCATATTGTCAACCGTCTTCTCGACAAGCAGATCGTAGCCGTCTATGGCGTTCGCCGCGGCGAGCGGCGCGGACGTCAGTGTGATATCGACTTGCCCGGACTTGACGGCGATCAGCTGCTGGTCTTCGTTTGACATTTGAATGAATACCGCGCGTTTGATGTGCGGGATCTTGCCATAATACCCCTCGTTGGCCTCCAGTATCATCTGCTGGTCGATGTCGTACTGCACGAGCTTAAACGGCCCCGAGCCAACGGGGTTCAAGGCAAAGCCCTCGCCATATGCGTGTTCCGGCGCGACGCCGACCCCCGCGACCGACAGGATAAAGGTGGATTGCGGGCGTTTCAGCCGGATGATGACCGTATGGCCGTCCGCCGTGACGCTGTCGACCGCCGAGAGATCGATCTCCGTGGCGCTGTCCATGATCGCGCGGTACGAGAACACAACATCTGACGCTTTGACGGCCTCCCCGTCTGTGAACATTGCGTCTGTGCGGAGCGCAAATGTGTAGGTGAGCGCGTCGTCGCTGATCGTATAGCGCTCCGCGAGGTCGGGCACGACATGCATGTCCGCGTCGAGTGCGACGAGCGTCGAATACAGCAGCGGGACATAGCTGCCGTGGCCCGATGTCACGAGCGGGTCAAACCCCGACGGGATGCCCGGAAATCCGATCGTGACCTCGTGTTTCGTCGGCCCCCCCGAGGCGCCGCCGCCGGGCGCGCAGCCCGCGCACATCGAAACGGCCAACACGAATGCGAGGGCAAGAAGACGTGCTTTTTTCATAGTGCTCCCTCTTTTTCTGTATTTTCCAACGTGTGTTGCATCTGCAACCCACAACCCAAAATTCTAGTATTTTATTGCCGCTTCGCGGCAATAAAATACTATTCAGAGAATCTGTTTTTGCGGCGCCCACGGGGGAGAACCAGCACCATTATAACGGCGGTCGCGCGGCCGCACAAGCTCCCCAGGGGGATAGACGGTTGCTTTTTTTTGTGATACAATGTGACGAAAAAGATCAAAATGATCTTGGGAACAGGAGCCGGCCAATATGAACCGAGAACACCCACACGGCCACACCGACGATCCGGACTCCGGGCACCTGCCCGGAGGCGCGCCGCGTCTCCACAGCCACGCACACACAAAATCCGTCCTGAACCGCCTCTCCCGCGCCATCGGGCATTTGACCGCCGTGCGCGGCATGGTGGAGGAGGGGCGCGACTGCGCCGATGTGCTGATCCAACTTTCCGCCGTGCGCTCCGCACTGAACGGCGTCTGCGAGATCATTTTGAAGGATCACATTGAGCACTGCATCGTCGATGCGGTAAACGACGGGGACCTGTCCGCCATAGAGGAACTGGGCCGTGCGATCGAGCTGCTGATGAAGTGACGGCATGTCATAAAACAGCGGGCGCTGAACCCAATCGAGTTCGGAGCCCCCGCCTTTTTGGCGGCGCTCTTCTGTGGCCCTGGCCACCAATTTGACCGTCTGGGCCTCTAGTACCTTATGGCCGCGAAGCGGCAATAAAAAACAAGAACTTTGGGTTGTGGGCTGCGGAGGCAGCCCACGTTGGTGGAGACGCCGCCGGTGACGGACAACGGCATGCGCTCGTCCCGATTGGGGGAAGGCGCGTGGGAAAGGCGCGTGGGAAAGGCACGGTGGGAAAGGCACGGTGGGAAAGGCACGTATGGCGGCCGCAATAATATATCTTGACATACAAACCATAATCCTTTATGCTTTAATATGTACTTGTGAGTAAAGAGTTCTCAGCGAAGTGGAAGGCGGGGTTGGCGTTTCCGAAGGCCGAACACAGAGTGAGAGGCTGAATTTCTGGCCACTGAAAATGGGCGAACACAATTCACTCCCGACCGGGCCG
>JAIRML010000071.1 GCA_031258665.1 Oscillospiraceae bacterium
ATCAAATTGCTCATATCTGTGCCCCCTCATGTATGGTTCAAATGTCCAACGTGGGCTGCCCCCGCAGCCCGCAACCAAAAATTCTCGCTTTAGCACCTTATTGCCGGGAAGCGGCAATAAGGTGCTAAAGCGCGTCTGACGACGGACGGGTCGATTTTTCGTCAGATGAAACAAACAGTTGTATTAGCGCCGCGGCCAGACCCTTGTCAGTCAGGGCGCCCAGCGCGCAGGTGTCGCGTCCCATGGCGCGTCCCCATTCTTCTTTTGTGTACGGCAGCGTGAGGCACGGTGGGCTTCCCGCCCCTTTGGCCCAACGCGCCGCGCGGCGCACCGCATCCGCGCCAGCGTCGCGCGCCAGCAGCAGCAGCGCCGCGCGCCGGTGACGCAACTCGTCTTCAACGGCCCGGGCGCCCAGTGCTAACCGCCCGGCGCGGCGCGCGAGACCCAGCAGCCTGAGCGGATCAGCCATGATCGGGCGCCGCCATCTGCCGCCCCAGCGCCTCAAAGACCTCGTCGGGCACCGAAACCCCAAAGGCGCGTTCCAGCGCGCGCACCTTCTTGGCGCGGGCCAGGCAGGCCATGTCTGGGCAGACATACGCGCCCCGCCCCGGCTTTTTGCCGCGAAAATCCAGAGAGATCTCCCCCGTGGGGGCGCGCACCGCCCGAATCAGCTCGCGCTTCGGCTTCATGGCGCGGCACCCGACACACTGGCGCATAGGCACTTTTCTCACCTTTACCATAGTATCCTCCGACACAAGCGACTTTTTATACCTGCCTGGCGGTCAGCTCCGCTTCCCACTGGCTTTTGGACCGAATGTCGATCTTAAAGCCCGTGAGTTTGGCGGCCAGGCGGGCGTTTTGCCCCTCCTTGCCGATCGCGAGCGAGAGCTGGTCGTCGGGGACGACCACGCGGCAAGATTTACCGTCGTCCAAAATTTCAGCGTGGACCACGTCGGCCAGTGCCATGGCGGCGGTCACAAACTCGACCGGGTTGTCACTGTACTTGATGATGTCGATTTTCTCCCCGCGCAGTTCCTCAATGATGCCGCCGACGCGCGCGCCGCGCGGGCCGATGCAGGCCCCAATGGGGTCGACGTTGGGGTCGTTGGAGATGATGGCGATCTTTGTGCGGTGCCCCGCCTCGCGGGCAATGCTTCGGATCTCCACAATACCGTCGTGGATCTCGGGGATCTCAAGCTCAAAGAGGCGCCGCACAAGGCCCGGATGGGTGCGCGAGATCAGGATCAGCGGCCCCCGGGATGACTTGCGGACTTCCACCACATAGACTTTCATCCGGTCGCCGATGTTTAACTTTTCTTCGCGCACCTGCTCGCCCGGCATCAGGATGGCCTCGGTCTTATCGCCCTTGCTCCCGCCGATCTCCATCACGATGCCGCCGTTGCGGACATCGAATCGGCTGACCTGCGCGCTCATGATCTCATGTTCTTTGGAATTGAACTCCTGGTACACGAGTCCATGCTCCGCCTCGCGGATGCCCTGGATGATCACCTGCTTTGCGGTCTGTGCCGCGATCCGGCCAAAATTCCGGGTCTCGACGGGAATGGGCACGATGTCGCCCACATCGGAGGTAGGTGAGATCTCCCGCGCCTGCGCCTGGGAGAGTTCCAGCGCCGGGTTTGTCACCTCCGCGACGACGGTCTTTTGCAGGTACATGCGCACCTCTTTGCGCTCGTCGTCGAGTTCCACCACGATGTTTTCGGAAATACCGGCGTTGTCGCGTTTGTAGGCGGTGACAAGGGCCTGGGAAATCTTCTCGTGCATAAAGGTGCGCGGGATCCCTTTTTCGCGCTCAATCTGCGCGATGGCGTCAAAAAATTCGGCGTTCATATGGCAGCAATCTCCCCCGATTTATATAAAATGATCACATACAGCGTGGTCACGCCCTTTTGCGTCGGCGCTACAGGGCATCGCCCCACTCGACGTGGAGGCGGACCAGGGCGATGTCCTTTTTGTCAAAGGCCAGCGCGCCGCCGTCCAGGGTGACGGTCTGGCCGTCGTGACCAGAGAGCGTGCCGACAAACTCGCGCACGCCGCCGCGCGGCGCGTATAGGCGCACCGACACGGTGTGGCCGATGAAGCGGACAAAGTCGGAGCCGCGCCGCAAGGGCCGCTCAAGCCCGGCGGAGGAGACCTCCAACGTATAGGACCCCTCGATGGGGTCGGCCTCATCGAGCAGCGGGTCCAGCGCCCGGCTGACCGCCTCACAGTGCTGGGTGCCCACGCCGCCCGCGCGGTCGATGTACACCCTGAGCACGGCGCGGCCCCCCTCCCGGACAAATTCGACGTCCCAGAGTTCGCACCCCGCCGCCGCCACTGCCGGCGCCGCCAGCGCCGTCACCATGCGTTCCACTTTGCCCATACGTAAAATCGCCCCAATTTGGAAAAAATTAGTGTACTCCGACATCCCAAGAAGAAAGAGTGGGGAATCCCCACTCTTACAGACGGCCACTATCCAACGAAAACTATTATACCACAATTTTTTATATTTGCAAGGGGTTTTTGTCATTTTCTTTTGGCCGGTAAAGTGTGGTAAAGTGCCAAGGTAAAGTGCCGGTGAACCTGAGTTTTACAGCAACGCTACAGGAATCCGAGATGGGAGGGCAGAAAAAAGCAGGCTAGACGCGCGACAGCGCGTTTTTTTGTTTTCGGGCATTGACGTTATGCTAAAGTTGTGCTATAATAAGTGTCTGGGTGATGACGTATGATCAAGAAGGACAAAAGGACCACGGCAAACGGCACGATCAAGACGCAGATCCGCGTGGTGGAGGGGTACCGGCCAATGCCGGGCGCGTCTCCCAAGCAGAGGACCATACGGGATTTTGGCATACTGGAGGAGCAACCGGACAGGGAAGCGTTCATGGCCATGGTGGAGGCATTCAATGCCAGCTACAAAAAAGAAAACGCCCCCCTCCGGATTGAGGCGGCGCATACGGAGCGGATGTACTCGGAACACAACAGGCGGTTTAACTACGGGTACAGATTTTTGTCCGCCGTGTATGATATGCTCCAACTCGACACGTTCATCAACGAGTGGGCGGCGGAGACGAAGTTCCGCGGGGAATACGCCCCAGCCGAAATCTTCAAATTCCTGGTGCTGTCCCGGATACTCGCCCCCGACTCGAAACGCGCAACGAGCCAGGGCAAGGATTGCTTCTACGGCATGGAGACGGGATTTACGCTGCCGGACATCTACCGTTCGCTCGATGTGTTCGCCAAATTCGACGTCCATATGCAGCGGCATCTCAACGACAGGGTAAAAACGACAATAGGGCGGGATTTGACGCACGCGTCCTATGATGTGACGAATTATTTTTTCGAAATTGACTTTCCCGACGGCGAAACGGATCTCAGGCAGAAGGGCGTGTCCAAGGAGCACAGGGTGGATCCCATCGTGGCTATGGGGCTTTTCATTGATGGCAACGGGCTTCCGGTTGGCATGTCTATGTTCCCCGGCAACATGAGCGAGTCGCTGACGCTCCGACCCGTGATGGCGGACGTGAAAGCGTCATACGGTCTCGGGCGGATCATTGTGGTCGCGGACAAGGGTCTCAATTCTTCCGACAACATCAACGAGATCGTCAACAACGGCGACGGCTTTGTGTTCTCCCAGGTTCTGAGGGGTACCAAAGGCAAGCGATACGTCGACCGGATATTCGACGAGAGCGGGTACACGGCAAATGCCGAGGGCACATACAAGTATAAGCTGTTCGAGGAGGAGTGCCCCGGCAAGGACGCTGACGGCAACAAGGTCATGCGCAGACGGAAAGTCCTTATATATTGGGACAAGGCCGACGCGGACAGGGCGTGGAGGAAACGTGAGGAGAAACTGAAGAAAGCCGCGCGGGCCTGCAAGAACAACGTCTACAGTATCAAGAAAGGCGTGGACGAATACACAAAGGAGGAAATCATAGACGGCGACACCGGCGCTTTTGTGGACAATGTCAAAAAGCACCGCAGCGTGGACGTCGAAAAGGCGGCGCAAGACGCCAAGTATGACGGTTATTTCTGCATCGTCACAAGCGAGCTCGACTACGACGAAGGGATGATTCGCAGGGCATATGGGGGTCTGTGGCGGATTGAGCAGTCGTTCCGCCTGCTAAAGTCGGACCTTTACGCCCGCCCCGTGTACGTCCACAAGAACGAGCATATCCGCGCACACTTCCTGATATGCTTCGCCGCGCTGCTCATCGTGCGCATCATCCAACACAAAATGGGCCCCGGCGCCCTGTCCGCCGAGAGAATCGCGCGCGTCCTGCGGCGCGCCACCTGCCGCGTCCTGAAAGGCGGCATCGTACACCTCGACGACGTCGGCGGCGCCATCGCATTCAAAAAGGCGAAAGACAAACACGGCAAATTGGTCGACACGCTGGCATTCTCCGACGACGACGAGATTGCCCTCGATTTCAAGGCACTCCAGCAAGTCTTCGCTTCCGACATTTGCAACGTTTACCACAGACAGGAAATCTTCAACAAAATCCTGAACAAGTTGGCTTTAGGATAACATCCTCTTCGGCCCCTGCCCCATCCTTAGGTCTACGCTGCCAAGCGTTTGGCTCCCCCCTGTGCGCTCCTTGCTGTAAAACTCAGGTTATACCACAATTTTTTATATTTGCAAGGGGTTTTTGTCATTTTCTTTTGGCCGGTAAAGTGTGGTAAAGTGCCAAGGTAAAGTGCCGGTGAAGTGCCGGGCAGTGCCGGGCAGACTGGGGTAAGTTGACAAATTCAACGCGCCCCGCCGCTACGCCGCCGGCTGGAATTTGGGAAAAATTTCTTTTTGATGTAAATATTTACCTAATAAGTTACGATATATACAATATGCGAAGGTGCGAAGGTTGCGTGCGAAGGCGCGAGGGAAGAGATGATTCCACTGCAAAAAAAGCTTCAGAGATAAATTGATTTTCCTCGGGCGGAGGCCTTGTTTGTGACTTTTTTCATACCACATCTTGTAGGTGCGTACTACATATTGTGGTAGTGGATCGGATATGCTCGTCCCGAGGGGGGCGGCTGTGGTATGGGCCGCGGTGTGGTCTGTGTCCAGCCACCCCCCTCGGGGTATGCGGCGGTTTGGGTGTCCGGAGCTTCGCCCGCCGCCAGGCGCACGTTTGAACCTGGACCATATGATGAAAGCTGTATGTCGAGCTGAGAGGCGTTGTCTCTGAAGAAAATTCCGGTTTGTTTCGATATAATATCCAAGCGGTTGTGGGTTGCAAGGGCAGCCCACGTTAGGGCCGTGCTGCCGCGAAGCGGCAACAAAAAACAAGACTTGGGGTTGTGGGTTGCAAGGGCAGCCCACGCTGGAGGTACCCATTTGAACCGTGAAGGAGGGATTCCGCGTGGGTGAACAGGGGGTCCGGATGTTGGCGCTGGAAGAAACAGAGGAGCAGGAGGAGCAGGAGACGCTGGAGGCGGGTGACCTGCCCTGGATTTTGTTTACACTGGACGGTGTCGCGTACGGGATCAACAGCCAAAATGTACTCTCGATAGAGATCTTCGACCACGCCACACCGATCGTGGGGGACCCGCCCCACATGCGCGGCGTGACGCGGTTTCGGGATGGGATGATCCCCCTTGCGGATTTGCGGATCCTGTTTGGTTTGCCGGGCCGCATGGAGCCGGCGGAGTCGGAGGTCCGCGACATGGTGATCGTCGGTCAATGGGAGGACCGCCGGATGGGGCTGGTGGTCGACGAGATCCTCTCGGTGGAATTTATCGGCACGTTTGTGGAGAGCCACACCGGCGCGTCACGGTCCCAATACGTGGACCAGATCGCCCGGCGGGAAAAGGACAACACCACCGTGATGCTCCTCAATGAAGCCCTCCTGGCCAATCTGTAAAGCAAATCCACAAAGCAAATCTGTAAAGGCAAAACCCATCACAGGCGTCATCCATGACAGATGGCCCTTGTGATGGGTTTTTTGCCGCGGTTTTTTGCCGCGAAGGTACACGCCAAACCGCCGGGGCCGCCTCTAAAAACTTCTGAGAGCGAAAGCTCTTCCCTTGACGAAAACCACTTTTTAATGATAATATGAGATTCCACTGCAAAAAAGCCAACGTGGGTTGCACCTAACCCACAACCCAAGTTCTTGTTTTTTATTGCCGCGAAGCGGCAATAAGGTACCAACGTGGGCTGCAGGGGCAGCCCACAACCCAAATTGTTGTTTTTTGTTGCCGTTTCACGGCAATAAGGTACTAAGGAACGGATTGGATATTCAGTATAAAAGCCCTCGTTCATTATATTTTTGCAGTAAAATCAAAAATGGAGGCGCTCTATGGACTATATTCGCAGGCATCTGGAGCGGAAGTTTGTCCGCATGAGCAAATTTTTCAAAGCCGTCCTTGTGACGGGCGCCCGGCAGGTGGGCAAGACCACCATGCTCAAGCATCTGGCCGAGAGTCAAAGCAGGACGTATGTCACGCTGGACAACCTGATGGCCCGGCAACTCGCAAAAACCGATCCCGTCCTGTTTTTTCAGACATACAAGCCGCCTGCGATCATCGACGAAGTGCAGTATGCGCCGGAGCTGTTTGGCCAGATCAAGCGCCTTTGCGACGAGACCGAGGAGACGGGACTGTTTTGGCTGACCGGGTCGCAGCAGTTTGCCATGATGAGACATGTCCGGGAGACACTGGCGGGCCGGATCGGGATCCTGACCCTGCACAGCCTGTCCCAGCGCGAGAAAGACGGCCTTGTCTTTGAGAACGACTTGGATTTTTCCCTGCCCTGTTTGCAGGCGCGGCAGGCGCAGGCGCCCAAAAACGACATTGTCCGTGTCTTCGAGCACATCTGGCGCGGCGGCATGCCGCAGGTGCTCCGCGCCGACGCCGAACAGCGGCAAGAATATTACAATGCCTACGTCAGCACGTATCTTCTGCGCGACGCCGCGGACCTCGGCGGCATCAGAGACACACTGCGCTTCGGCAAGTTCCTGACCGCCTGCGCGGCGCTGGCGGCCAATCAGATCAATTACAAGACCCTCGCGGACGCGGCGGACATCTCACAACCCATCGCGAAGGAATGGCTCTCTCTCTTGGAAAGTTTGGGAGTCGTCTTTCTGTTACAGCCCTACGCCAACAACGCATTGAAGCGCCTGACAAAAACGCCGAAGCTGTACTTCGGCGACACAGGGCTGTGCGCCCATCTCACGATGTGGCCGACGCCCGAAACTCTGATGCATGGCGCCGCCAGCGGGCATTATTTTGAAAATTTTGTCGTCGCGGAGCTACTGAAAGAGTACGCCTGCGCCCAGACGAAGGCGCACATGACATACTATCGAGACAACAACACGAGCGAGATCGACATCTTTGTGGAGCGGGGCGGCGCCATCCATCCGTTGGAGATCAAAAAATCTGCGAATCCCGACCGCCGGGCGATCAAAAAATTTGACGTGCTGGACAAATCCACCACGCCGCGGGGGCCCGGCGGTATCATCTGCATGTGTGAGGAGGTCATCCCGGTCGACGCGCAAAACTGCCTGATTCCCTGCAACTTGCTCTGAGACGGCCGGGATTGCCCAACCCCTATCAATCAGCGAGTTTTCAATCGCGTCCAGCATGAAATCAATGAATGGGCGGCAGTCCATTGTGCCTTGATGAGAATCCTGCAAGGCTTTGCTCCGCGCTCAAACGGCCAAAATTCTTTCGGCGGCGGTTTGGATGCGGGCGCGGTCGCCGAAGCTGGAGAGGCGGAAAAAGCCCTCGCCGTTTTGGCCGAAGCCGGCGCCCGGAGTCCCGACCACATGGGCTTTTGCCAGCAGAAAGTCGAAATACTCCCATGAACTCCGCCCGCCGGGGCATTTGAGCCACAGGTAGGGCGCGTGGCGCCCGCCGGTGTAGAAGACGCCCAGACGGTCCAGCAGACCGGCGAGGATCCGCGCGTTGCCCAGGTAATACTCTGTGATCTCCCGCACCTGCCGACGGCCCTCGGGGGTGAACACCGCCTGCGCGCCGCGCTGGATGATGTAGGGCACGCCGTTGAACTTCGTCGTCTGGCGGCGCAGCCACATCTTGTTCAGGCTCGTACCGTCGTATGTGAGCGCGTGGGGCACCACCGTGTAGCCGCAGCGTGTCCCCGTAAAGCCGGCTGTCTTAGAGAGAGAACAGAACTCAATGGCGCAGGTGCGCGCGCCTTCGATCTCGTAGATGCTGTGCGGCAGGTCGTTGTCCCGGATGAAACATTCGTAGGCCGCGTCAAAAAGAATCAGCGCCTTTTGCTCACGCGCGTAATCGACCCACCCGCGCAATGCCTCACGCCCATAGACGGCGCCCGTGGGGTTGTTCGGGGAGCAGAGGTAGATGATGTCCGCCCGCACGTTCGGGTCCGGCAACGGCAAAAAGCGGTTCTCTTCGGCCCCGCCGGCAAAGATCACCCGCCGCCCCAGCATCAGGTTGGTGTCCACATAGACTGGGTAAACCGGGTCGGGCGCCAGCACAACATTGTCGCGGTCAAAGATGTCTAAGATGTTGCCCATGTCACTCTTGGCGCCGTCGCTGATAAAGATCTCCGACGCGTCGAGCGACAGGCCGCGCGTGCCGTATAGGTCCCGTATCGCTTCGCGCAGAAAGGCGTACCCCTGTTCCGGACCATAGCCGTGAAATCCGGCGACTGTGCCCATCTCCTCAGAGGCGGTCTTCAACGCATCCACCACGGCGGGGCAGAGAGGCTGGGTCACATCGCCGATCCCAAGACGGATGACATCGGCCTCCGGGTGCGCCTCCAAAAACGCGCTTGTCCGCCGCCCGATCTCCACAAACAAATAGTTGTCCCGCAATTTTTGATAATTCTGATTGACCCTCACCAAACCACGCCTTTCACGGAGAAAATCTGTTGGCTTTTCGCCGCCGCAAAGCGGCAGCGAAAAAAGGAATTTGGGCTGTGGGTTGCAGGCGCAACCCATGTTGGTTTTTCGCCGCCGCAAAGCGGCAGCGAAAAAAGGATTTTGGGTTGTGGGTTGCAGGCGCAACCCATGTTGGTTTTTCGCCGCCGTGAAGCGGCAGCAAAAAAAGGATTTTGGGTTGTGGGTTGCAAACGCAACCCACGTTGGTACTTTGCTGCCGCGAAGCGGCAATAAAAAACAGGGCCATCACTCTTCGTAGGTGCGGATCAGATGGATCGCGACCTCGCGTTTGGGGAGACGCAGATCCATGGCCTGTTTTTCGATGTAGCGGTGCGCCTGCGGTTCTGTCATCTTGAGGTAGGAGATCAGCAGACATTTCGCCCGGTCCACCAGCCGAATGTCCTCGATCTTCTGCCTCAGCAAGTCGTTTTGATTCTGTAAGCCGCGCAGACGGTGGTGCGCGGCCTGCATCAGCTTGAAGGCCGACCAAAGCGTCTGTTTGTTCAACGGTTTGGCCAGGACGAATATTCCATAATCTTCCAGTTTTATGGACACCGTGTCCGCCACATCGCTCTTCACAAGGCACATCACCTGCGAGACGCCCTGTTCCACAATGGAGATGGCAAGTTCAGAGCCGAATTCGTCCGGCAGGGGGGTATTGATCACGCACAGGTCAAAGGTGCGATCCAGCAGCAGACGCCTGGTCTCCGCCGCGTGGCCTGTATAGACGACGTCCTGGTACGCATGGACGGCCAAAAACTCACGGAGCACCTCCCGGCCCTTTTCCGAGCCGGAGACAATCAGGATACTCTCCAAAACAGAGCACCACCTCTCCCAAGCCTTATCTCCCTGTAGAGTTCGGCGGGAAACAAACAAGGGCCACCTCTACCGCGTCTCCTCGCGCTTGAACCGAATGTACTTCTCGGTGTACGCGTCGCCCAGAATCGAACGGACGAAAACGCTGTCCGCCATGCAGTCCAGCGCATCACCCAGGGACTGGGGAAGCCGCTGCGCCTCCGTGTCGTCGCCCTGCTCATACATGTTCACGTCGATCGGCGGCGGCAGCGGCATGGACTGTCGAACCCCGTCCAGCCCCGCGTGCAACAACAGCGTGAACAGAAGGTGTGGGTTGGTCGCCGGGTCCGGCGAACGCAGTTCCATGCGCGAGTGGTCACCCGAGGCGGCGGGGATGCGGACGAGCTGTGACCGGTTTTGGTGCGCCCAAGAGATGTAGGGCGGCGCCTCGTTTTGCGCAAAACGGATATAAGATGACAACAGCGGGTTCGCCACCGCCGTGATCTCGGCGATATGGGCGAGGATTCCGGCGATGAAACTCTCCGCGGTGGGGGAGTGCTCCGCCCCGCTTGTCTTGAAAATGTTGCGGCCGTTTTGTGAGAGAGAAAAGTTCAGATGGAGCCCGTTGCCGTTTTGCTCTTCGATGGGCTTGGGCATAAACG
>JAIRML010000119.1 GCA_031258665.1 Oscillospiraceae bacterium
TTCCGAGTTTGATCCCTGCAAAGGCGACACCGCTGGGTATGCCGCTCGGCAGAGCGGCATACCCCTCCTGCACCCTTATTGTCTGCCCCTTCTCTGGGCCGCCTTGACGAGCTCCACAATGGGGATGACCGAGACCGACAGCCCCAGCGCCACGGCCAGTTCCTTGACGCTGAGCGGCTCCAGGGAGAATACGCCGGCCAGGAACGGAACATAGATGACTGTCAGCGTCAAGACCAACGAGAGCAGCATGGCCGCCAGAAGCACCCGATTGCTCTTTTTGAGCGCAAAGATACTCTGCCGCTCGGCGCGCACGTTGTAAGAGTGGAAGATCTCGCACATGGACATGGTGAAAAAGGCGGACGTCATCGCCGCGCCGTGCCCGTGCCATGTGTCGACAATCAGGTAGGAGGCCACGGTGATCAGAGCAATCAAGACCCCCTGGTACAGCACGTCAAAGCCGAGCCCCCCCGCAAAGATGCCCTCGCTCTTCCCTCTGGGCGGGCGCTCCATGAGGTTCCCCTCCGCGTGTTCCATCCCCAAAGCCACGGCGGGCAGACTGTCGGTGATGAGGTTGATAAACAGCAGGTGGACGGGCTTGAACAGCACAAAACCCAAAATCGTTGCGAGGAAGATGGAAACAACTTCGCTGAGATTGGAGGAGAGCAGGAACTGTATGGTCTTTCGGATGTTGTCATAGATCCTGCGCCCCTCCGCCACGGCGGAAACGATCGTGGCGAAATTGTCATCGGCCAACACCATGTCGGCGACATTTTTGGTCACATCAGTGCCGGTGATGCCCATGCCCACGCCGATGTCCCCCGATTTGATGGCGGGCGCGTCATTGACCCCGTCTCCGGTCATGGCCGTCACCTTGCCCTTTTTCTTCCACATGGTGACAATCCGCACCTTGTGCTCGGGCTGCACCCTCGCATAGACAAAAATGTTTTCTATCTGTTTTTCAAATGCCTCGTCAGACAGCGCGTCCAGTTCCCGTCCGGTAACGGCCTGGCTTGGATCGGAGATAATGCCCAGCTCTTTCGCGATGGCCGCCGCCGTGTCCTTGTGATCGCCGGTAATCATCACAACGCGGATGCCGGCGCTCTTGCAGGCGTCCACCGCCGCCTTCACCTCCGGGCGGACAGGGTCTATCATCGCCTCCAGCCCAACAAAAGTGAGGTGATTTTCCAGCTTTTCAGGCTCGCAATGTGCAGGGACCGTCTCCCACTCCCTGTATGCGCACGCCAAGGCGCGAAGGGCGCGGTCGGCGTACCCTTTATTTTTATCCAGAATGCTTTGCAGCGTTTCCGGGGTGAGCGGCACAACCGCCCCGTCTATCAGCGCATGGGTGCAGTTTTGCAAAACTTCGTCCGGCGCGCCCTTTGTGTATTGCGTGTAACGATCCCCGTCTTTGTGGACAGTGGTCATCATCTTCCGCATGCTGTCAAAAGGCGCTTCGGCAACGCGGGGATATTCGGCGGCCAGGATGTTTTTATCAAAACCTCTTTGCAACGCGAAGGCGACAAGGGCATTTTCGGTGGGGTCGCCCACAATCTCCCCGTCAGGAGCGACTTGGGAATCGCAGCAGAGCGCCATGCCTTTGGCAAGCCGTTCCGCGCTTCCAAAGCTTTCTACCACCGTCATCTTATTTTGCGTGAGGGTTCCCGTCTTGTCGGAACAGATGATTTGCGCGCAGCCCAAGGTCTCCACGGCAGTCAGACGGCGGATGATGGCATTTTTTCTTGCCATATTGGTGACGCCGATAGAGAGCACAATGGTCACAACGGCGGCAAGCCCTTCCGGGATGGCGGCCACCGCCAATGAGACCGCCAGCATGAAGCTCTGTAAGATCCCTTCCGCGTCAAACGCTCCCGCGCTGACAAGCCTCACGGCAAACACGACAACACAGATGCAGAGCACAAGGATGCTCAACATCTTGCTGAGCCCGGAGAGGCGCTTTTGAAGCGGCGTCTCGCCTTCTTCCGCGCTTTGGATCACCTCGGCGATTTTGCCCATCTCGGTTTCCATGCCCGCGGCAGTCACAACGCCTTCGCCGCGCCCATAGACCACGTCGGAGCCCATATAGGCCATATTTTTGCGGTCGCCAAGCGAAACACCGCCTTTTTCATCTCCCACAAGCGCCTCCACCTGCTTGTTGACCGGCACCGATTCACCGGTCAGCGCCGCCTCTTCGATCCTCAGGCTGGCGCATTGGATGAGGCGCAAATCCGCCGGCACAGAATCGCCGGCCTCCACCAAAACGATGTCGCCCACCACCAGCTCACCCGCCGGCACACGGACAACCGTTCCGTCTCTCCGGATTTTCGCTGTGGTCGCGCTCATTTCCTGCAGGGCCTCAATGGCCTTCTCCGCCTTACTCTCCTGGTAAACGCCCAGGACACTGTTGATGACCACCACCGCCAGGATGATCCAGGCCTCGGCAAACGCATGCGCGTCGCCGCCCTCCGCCACGGCGACGGCGACTGAAACCGCCGCCGCCGCCAGCAGCACCAGGACCATCGGGTTGAGAAGCTGTTCAAAAAAACGGCGGGCGAGACTTTTGGTTTTCGCCTTCGCCAATTCGTTCCGGCCGTTTTTCTCCCGTCTGCTTTGCGCTTCGCTCCCGCTCAGCCCGGACTCCCCGGAGCCCAATTCACGCAGGACGTCTTCGGCACTTTTTAGATAATGGTCCATTGTCCACCTGTCCTTTCCAACATGGGCTGCCTCCGCAGC
>JAIRML010000121.1 GCA_031258665.1 Oscillospiraceae bacterium
AGACAACGCCCGACCTGGCCTCCAACCGGTGGGGCTGCCTCGTGGCCGACGAGGCCACGGGCCGTACCGCGAAGCGCGGCGTCTATGCCGGCGGCGACGCGGTGACGGGCGCGGCCACCGTCATCTTGGCGATGGGCGCCGGGCAGGCCGCCGCCCGCGCGATGCACGAAGATGTCACGGGCGGGGTCATCTGAGTCGGCCCCGGCGCCTCCGTTTCCGTTTCCCTGAAGAAACGGCCTTGTCGCCAAGGGGCTTTTTGTGTTACAATGACCCTGTGGCTGTCTTGACAGCCGCTTGGGATCTACGGAGGGGAGGCCTGTCCGTGAGTGAGGCTGTGCGGCAGCGAATGCCGCTTTTGGCTCTGCGGGGCATCACTGTATTTCCACAGATGCTGATCCACTTCGACGTGGGTCGGGAGAAGTCGGTCCGCGCGCTGGAGAGCGCCCTGTCGTCTGAGCAGTTCGTCTTCCTTGTGTCACAACGGGACTTGGGTGCGGCCGATCCCACGCTGGACGACCTCTACGAAGTGGGCACGATCGCGCGTGTCTGCCAGATCCTGCGTCTGCCTGGCGAGAACATGAGAGTCCTCGTCGAAGGTCTGACGCGCGCACGCGTGGTCGACATGCTGCAATTTGAGCCGGAGTTCCTCGTCGAGGTGCTGACACTGGGCCTCCCCCGGCGGCGCGTGTCCGCACAGAAGATCGAGGCGTCTATGCGCATGGCCCGGGAGCTCTTCGAGACATACGCGCAGCTCACGGCCCGGATCGCGCCGGATGTGCTGATGAGCGCCGGCGGGACACAGGATCCTGGCTACATGGCCGACTACATAGCCCAGAATATGGCCGTCCGCCATGAGGAGAAGCAGGCGATTCTGGAGCAGCTCCACGGGGTGCGGCGGCTGGAACAGGTGATAGTGCTGCTGCACCAGGAGATCGAGATCTTGGAGATTCAAAGGGACATCCAGACCAAGCTGCACCAGCAGATCGTGCAGCATCAAAAGGAATACTATCTGCGGGAACAGATCAAGACCATTCAGACCGAACTCGGGGACCGGGAGGACCCGACCGACGAGATGGACGCGTACCGGGCGAAGATCCACGCGCTGCGCCTGGACGCGGAGATAGAGGAGAAGCTTCTTCAGGAGACGGGCCGTCTGTCGCGCATGACGCCCGGCTCTTCCGAGGCCACGGTGGTGCGCACCTGGCTCGACGCCTGTCTCGCGCTGCCCTGGCGCAAGTCGACCCGGGATCGGATCGACATCGCCGCGGCGGAGCGTCGGCTGAACGCCGACCACTACGGGCTTGCCAAAGTCAAAGAACGCATGTTGGAATTTTTGGCGGTAAAGGCGTTGACGCCGCATCTGCAGGGCCAGGTGCTCTGCCTGGTCGGCCCGCCCGGTGTCGGCAAAACCTCTGTGGCCCAGTCGGTGGCGCGGGCCATGGGGCGCAAGCTGGCCCGGCTGTCGCTGGGCGGCGTGCGCGACGAGGCGGACATCCGCGGGCACCGCAGGACATACATCGGCGCGATGCCGGGGCGCATCATGAACGCGCTGAGGCAGGCGGACAGCTACAATCCGGTGTTGGTGCTCGACGAGGTGGACAAGATGGGCCACGACTTCCGGGGCGACCCGGCGGCGGCGCTGTTGGAGGTCTTCGATCCGGAGCAAAACGGGGCCTTCCGCGACCACTATCTGGAGTTGCCGTTTTCGTTGTCGGAGGTCCTGTTTATCACAACGGCCAACACGACGGAGACCATCCCCCGCGCGTTGCTCGACCGCATGGAGGTCATCGAGCTCACCAGCTATACCGACGAAGAAAAGGTGCAGATCGCGTCGCGCCATCTGCTGCCAAAGCAGCTGGCGCGCCACGGGCTCAAGCGGACGCAGCTCCGCCTCTCCGGCGATGCGCTGCGCGAGATCATCGCCTCCTACACACGGGAATCGGGCGTGCGCGAGCTGGAGCGGATGCTCGCGGCCGTCTGCCGCAAGGTGGCGCGGCAGATTGTGGCGGACGATGTGAAACGGCGTTCGCTCGGCGCTGGGGACCTGCCCGCGCTGCTCGGCGTGCGGCGTTACCGGCCCGACCGTCTGCGCCGCGCCCCCGAGGTGGGCGTCGCCTCCGGCCTCGCGTGGACGCATGTGGGCGGTGAGTTGCTGGAGGTCGAAGTGGGCGTCGTCGACGGCAGCGGGAAGATCGACTGCACCGGCAACTTGGGCAATGTGATGAAAGAATCGGCCCGGGCCGCTTTGACATACATCCGCAGCCGCAGCGGCGCGCTTGGCATTGAGGCGGATTTTTACAAGACCCGCGACATTCACATCCACTTCCCCGAGGGGGCCACACCGAAGGACGGACCCTCCGCCGGCATCACAATGGCGGTCTCCATGGTGTCGGCCCTCACGGGCGCGCCCGTGAGGCGCGACGTGGCCATGACGGGTGAGATCACGCTGCGCGGCCGCGTGCTGCCCATCGGCGGGCTGAAAGAGAAGACCATGGCCGCCTTCCGCGCGGGGGTGCGCACGGTGATCCTGCCCCGCGAGAACGAGAAGGACCTGCAGGACATCGACCCCACCGTGCGCGGCGCGCTGCAGTTTCTCACGGTGGAACATATGGACGCGGTGCTCACCG
>JAIRML010000128.1 GCA_031258665.1 Oscillospiraceae bacterium
GGAAGGAGATGCAGAGGTGACACAGCGCGAGGACCCAGACGGGCGGATTCTTGGCCGCCTGGAGAAGGGAGGGGCGCTGCTCCTCCCCGGCGACGGTCTGCGGCGCCGCCGGGACGGACACGAGGGCCAGCACGAGGAAAAAGCAGATGAGCCCCAGCGCGCTGACCAGCCACCACATGGCCCGGGGGCCGTAATTTTCTGTGACGGGCAGGCCGATGTTCATGGCAATGAACGAGCCGATGGCCGCGAACGTCGTGAAGATGCCGGTGGCGGTGCCGGCGCCTCCGTCGGCAAACCAGGTGTTGATCAGCACAAGGCCCACCATGATGAGCATGGCGAAAGCGATGCCCTCGATGAGCCGGCTGACAAGCAGCAGCGCAAAGCTGCCGCCCAGCGCGCCGAGCGCGTTGCCGACCGTCAGCGCGGCGAGCAGCAGCAGCAGCAGCTTCTTGGGGCCGGTCCGGCTGAGGATGGCGCCGCCAGGGATGGCTAGGATGACTCCGGCCAGCGTGAAGACGGACATGAGCAGGGGAAACTGCTCCACCTGACCCGCGATCGGGACAATCTTGAGCTGCCCTAGGGAGACCGTGGTGGCCGACAGGTACAGGAGGAAGAGCATGAACCACTTGTTGGGCTTTTTCATACA
The DNA here is from genome assembly GCA_031258665.1 of Oscillospiraceae bacterium. Taxonomy (GTDB): domain Bacteria; phylum Bacillota; class Clostridia; order Oscillospirales; family UBA929; genus JAIRTA01. Next base: position 647 of record JAIRML010000128.1, read on the forward strand.
AACTCCTTTCCGCTCCGCCGGAAAACAGCGGCGGAGCCCGCGTGGTGTGGTGTGGCGGCGACGGACAGGGCGCACGGAGATGGAATTTTATGGAAAAACAAAAAACACAAAGATGTGCGCCCAAGGCGACACATCTTTGTGCCTTCTGTGGAAAATGTAACATGCCTCCCCACGCAGAACTAGGAAAAATCGGAACGCAGTCGGAGAAACAGGGCGGATAACAAAAAATTACGGGGTGCAGTTTTTATAAAAGAAAACACATAAATTGTATATAAAATACCAAAAGCACCGTTTTCTCATGAGAAGACGGTGTTTTTGGTATTTTTGAAAAGCTATACGTTTTCAAGGCCTTCCCGTTCAGCCCTTCTATCTCATTCACTGCGTTGAAAACCAGACAGAATTTATAAAAATATTTTCTTTGGTATCTTGACTTTGATAGAAAATTATAGTATTTTTATAAAAAGGTGTTCTGTTTTTCGTGTGTCAAAAACGTATACCTTGGCAGATCATGCGGGAGCCGTCGAAATGGCTGCGGCCCAGCGGGTTTGTATGGATCGATGGGACACGTCGGACATGGGCGGTTGTTTTGTGTGCGGAGAAAACAGCCGCCGGTGGGACCGCTTGTGCAGCATGGTCCCCGCTCCGGACAGGCCTGCGCTTGTCATGGAGAAATAAGAAAGGAAAGTGGCTGTTATGGTAAAAAGATCTGTGTCTGCGGCCGTTGTTGTCGCTATGTTCCTGTCTTTTATGCCGGCAATTGCCATGTGCGGCGAAGATCTCGCCGCGTTGGCGGCCGCCGGGGAAGGCGTCCGGGTCACTGCGCTGCAAGCGGCGGGCGCCGCGGGGCGCCGGGAGATCAACTTGGGCGAGGGCTGGGCATTTGCGTGGGCCACCCCCTATACGACGTTCCCCAGCGACGTGACATCCCTGACGGCGCAAAGGCGGTATTTGGTCAACCACGGCTTGCCGGATCCCGACGGATACCCCACGGCGGAACTCATTGAGCCGGATTATGACGACAGCGGCTGGCGCACCGTGCAAGTCCCGCACGATTACGCCATCGAGGGGAACCGGACAACCGGCGTCGCGGGCTTCTTGGGTGATCTTCACGCCGGCATCGGCTGGTACCGGAAGGCCTTCACCGCGCCCGCCGACATCAAAACGAACAACGAGCGCGTGGTCATTGAGTTCGAGGGCGTGTACCACAACAGCTACGTGTGGCTGAACGGTAAACTGATCGGCAACTACTACAACGGCTACACCGGCTTCGCCTTTGACATCACGGACGACATCATTTACGGCGGCGCCGAGAACGTCATCGCGGTCAAGGTCAACAGCGCGACTCCGTCGGGCCGCTGGTACCACGGCGGGGGGATCATCCGCCCCGTGCGCATGATCGTGACCGGGTCTTTGGCCTTCGACCGTCACGGAGTCGTCCTCACTTCTCCGGATCTGGAAGCGGCATACGCGCGCGACGGCAGCGCCAAGCTTGGTGTGAGAGGCGATTGGAGCGGCGTGGACGGCGGCTACGACGTCCATATGAAGACGACAGTGTACAACAGGGACGGCGCCCAGGTGGCACAGGGGCAGACCGCCGACGCCGCGGCCGGCGCCGGCGGGGTGCAGCAACCGCTGGCACAGGTGCTGGACATACCGGGCGTCAGGCTGTGGTACCCGTGGAACCTTGGCGACCCGTACCTTTACACCGTGAAAACCGAGTTGTACGCGAGACCGCGGGGCTCAATCGAGCCGTACGAGCGATATGACGCGGTGGAGCAGGACTACGGCTTCCGGTGGGTCGAAGTCCAGGAGACTGATCTCTCCGACCCCTCGAAGGGCGGTTTCTATGTCAACGGCCGGTACACCAAGCTGAAGGGTGTGAACATTCACAGCGACACCGGCGCGCTGGGCGCCATCAGCAACAGGGACGCTTACGCGCGCCAGCAGGAGCTCCTGCTTGGCATGGGTGTGAACTTCATCCGCACCGCCCACAACCCCGTGGCGAAGAGTTTCATTGAGCTGTGCAACGAGAAGGGGATCATGGTGAGCGAGGAGGCGCACGACAGCTGGGGGGAGGCCAGGGCCACCTATGATTTCGGCGTCTTCTTCTGGGACGAGGTCCCCGCCGACTGGCCCGGGCTGAAGCCCAACGGGTACGACGGCGCCAACCTGGCCGCGAGGCTGGGCGTCACATACCCCGGCGTCAAATACACCTGGGGCACATGGGTGGTGCAGGAGATGGTCAGGCGCGATATCAACGAGCCCAGCATCATCTTTTGGGACACGGGCAACGAGGTCAGGCAGGATAGCCTCGGCGGCGGCTACACCCAGGCCGATGTGGAGGCTGACGACGGAACCGGCGACAGGGCTCTGCCCGGCTATGACGTGGTCAGGGGTGTGCCGGGCTGGTACGACGGCACAAAATACGATGACGAAGCGGTCACCGGGCTTGCCACCAACACGCGCAACGACGGCTACGACGCGTACACCATCGGCAACGCGACGATACCCGGCACGCAGATCGACCTCTATACGGAGGGGGTGCGGCTGAACGAGGACGCCAAGGTCATCGACAATACCCGTTACGTGATGCAGACTTCGGACAACATGAGGTGGCCCAGGGCCGACGACCCGACCGACACAAAGTGGGACAGCATCTGGCGCAGCATCTATCCGCAAAACTACACCGGCGGCGACACCAGCATATATGGCAGGTGGGGCTATATCAGCCGCTACCAGGGCGTCATGGGCCTGCAGTACTCCGCCAGCGACGCCAACGACGTCCTGTACGAGAGGTTCACCGGCGAGGACTTCGCCGCGTTTTTTGAGTCTGAGACCAACGCCTCCGGGGCGACCAGAGGCCAATATTTTGCGCCGAGAAGCGTGTTCGCGGGCACAAGTTCCGTGCCCGGCAAGTCCGGGTATTCGGACTACATGAACGGCCCAGGCGCCTATTGGAGCGGCGTGCCCATCATCTCGATCAAGCGGGACAGAGACCGCAAGTTCTTCCTTGGGTCCACTCTTTGGGCGGGCATGGATTATCTCGGCGAGGGGTTCGGCAGAGGCAGCAATTCCGGCGCCATAACCACCGCGGGCTCTCTGAAAGACTACTACTACATGCAAAAGGCGGCGTGGATGCCCGCCGAAGTGGAGAAGTTCGCCCATATCATGCCAATCAACTGGAACGACTTTGTCCCGGGCGAAACGTTGGACATACGCGTCTATTCCAACGTCCAAACCGTGGAGTTGTTCCTCAACGGGGCATCCATGGGCGTGAAGAGCTTCGATGTGAAGGAGACGAATTTCGGCGAGAGATACCTGGAGACGTCCAACACGACGCGCGACGACACATCCCGCCAGTTCTGGAAAGAGCCGCTCGATCCGGACCCGAACCCGGGCGGGTACATCAGCCCCGACGGCGCCAAGGTCATATCGGCCGGCGGCGATTCCCAGATAAAAGAAGGCGCGTTGTACGGCGACCCCTATCTGACGTGGGAGGACTTCACGTACGAACCGGGCGTCCTGGAGATCAAGGCTTATGACAGCCCGGCGCGCTACGCGGCTGACAAGGCGGCGAACGTGGTGGCCACAGACAAAGTCGTGACCGCGGGCGCGCCTTACACCATCGAGATGAACGCCTATGGGGACAAAATGGTCATGGCGGCCGACGGCGCGAGCCTGATTTACGTGGAGTGCGACATCGTGGACGAGAGCGGTAACATCGTCCCCGACGGCAAAAACCTCGTGGAATTCTCCGTTCAGGGCGCGGCCGTCATCACGGGTGTCGACAGCGGCGAGAACAACAGCTACACCCTGACGACGAAGTACGGCAACGTGCAGTTCAACACCAAATCGCAGTACTACGCTGACACAGGGAAGGTGATGGTGATTTTGCAGTCTGTCCAAGGCGTGACAGGGGACATACAGCTGACTGCCAAATCCAAGGGCCTGCAGCCGGCCGTCATGAACCTCAGGGCCACCGCGGACGGGACGGGCCAGGCGCCGGCGCAGTACCGGGTCACCCCTGTCTTCAACGCCATACAGCAGGAATCGTTTGTGACCCCTGTGGGCGTTGTTCCCACCTTGCCGAGGGACGCGACTGTCCACTACACGGACGCCGTGACGGGCGCTTATACCGTGACCAGGACCGTCGATTGGGAAGCCATTGGCCCGGCTTCCGTCGCCGCTCCCGGATCGTTCACCGTAAAAGGGACGGTCGGAGGGGTCACCGCAAAGGCCGCCGCCAAGGTCTTTGTCGTTCGGGAGGGCGAGAAGCGCGATAT
>JAIRML010000144.1 GCA_031258665.1 Oscillospiraceae bacterium
TCATGCCCACCTGGGCAATGGACTCGCCCCCGCGCACCGTCTGCCCGGCCTCCGCCAAAAGCCGGCTGCAGTGCGCGTAGAAACTGGTGAAGCCGCCCTTGTGGCCGACTTCAAGATAGTACCCATATGTGTCGCTGACGCCGGCGGAGAGCACCGTGCCATCCGCGAAACAGCGGATCTCGGCGCCGGTGTCGGCGGCGATGTCAAGCCCGTAGTGAAAGCGCGTCTCCCCATACACCGGGTGCCGGCGAAACCCAAACTCCGAGCTCACCGCGCCCTGGATGGGCGCGGTGTAGGCAAAGGGGAGCGGATACCAGGTGTAGTCCGCCCGTTCCGGCACCTCGGTCCCGAAAGGGACGGGCGCGGTGTCGTCCAACGCGTCCTCGGCGGACAGCGACACCTCCCAGTCGGACACCCTCACGGCAGCAGTCGACGCGTCGAGCGGCGCCCGCCAGGCCGCGGCGGGCGCCGCAGATGTGACCTCCCCATCCGCCTCCGCCGGCGACGAACCATCTGTCTCACCGGCCGGTGCCGGACCCGCCCCGGCCGGCCGGGCGCCGAAGAGCTCCGCCGTCCACAGGCGGAAAGCCGTCACGATGTCTCCGCCGTCCGACAGTGTCTCCCCAACCGTGGCGAAGGCGGTCCGGTAGTCGAATCCTCCGCCGACGCCGTCGGCCAGGGTCGCCCGCACCGCTTCGGCGGCGTCCGGTAGCGTCAATTTGACCACCAGGGCCGCCCCAAAGATGACAAGAGAACACACGAGCTGTATAAGCCGGCGGTCCGTCCGGTCCCGCCGCCCGCCGCCGGGCCGCGCGGACCCTGCCCGATGACGCCGATCCGCCTGCCTCCTCACGGTATGCGCGCGCGCGCCGTCCCGCATCCCATTCGCCGGGAGGCCCCCGGGCCGCGCGGGCGCCGCGTCCCGGCACAGCCGCCCGTCCGACCGCCGCCGCGCACTCTCCACTGTCAACGGCACAGTCAATCCTTCCTCCCCTTCCACTCTTCTCCCACGCGCCGCATGCGTCATCATCCACTGTCACCCGTCATGACATGTATATGACAGCCGCGCGCCGCGCAGACCCGTTTTGGGGCGCCCCTCTTCTCACGCCTCGGAGGGCTGGCCGATGTGGATGGGGAGGCTGACCGTGACCGTGGTGCCCTTGCCCACTTGGCTTTCGATGTCCAGAGAACCGTCGTGGAGTCGGACGATCTCATCGCTGACGGCAAGACCGATGCCGCTGCCGCGCACCTTGGAACTGCCCTTGTAAAACTTGTACTTCACATGGGGCAGCTCCTCCTCCGGGATGCCGGCCCCGTAATCCCGGATGGTCACGATCAGCCGGCCGTCCGCCGTACGGGTCATCATGTCGATGCGCCGCCCCTCCCCGCCGTGTTTCGCCGCGTTGTCCAAGAGATTGATAAACACCTGGCGCAGGCGCGCCCTGTCCCCGGTGATGAGAGGAATCTCCTCGTCTTCCTGGTAGGTGAGCAGGATGCTGTCGCGGGCCAGCGTGTCGATGTAGAGATACACCACCTCCTGGAGCTCCTCGCGGATGTCAAACTCCTCCATCCGCAGTGTCATCCGCCCGCTCGCCATGCGGGTGAACTCCAGCAGCTCCTCCACCATCTTGGTCAAACGGTGGGCTTCGCCGAGCATGATGCGCACGCCTTTTTTCACCTCGGCAATGTCGTTGCTTTCGGCCGACAGCAATGTCTCCCCCCAGCCGGCGATGGCCGTGAGCGGCGTACGCAGCTCGTGGGAGACCGAGGAGATGAAGTCGTTTTTGATGCGGTCGGCCAGACTGATCTCCGCCGACATGTTGTTGATCGTATCCGCCAACTCGCCGATCTCATCGTCGTACTTCTTCTCAATCATCACGCCATAGCCGCCGGCGGCGATCTTCTGCGCGATCTCGTTGATCTCCTGGATCGGCAGCAGGATCGACCGGATGAAAAACAGATTGGACCCGGCCACAAAGGCAATGACGGCGATGCCGAACAGCATGGCCATGCCGGACGACATCAAAATGCGCTTGTCGACCTCGCTCATACTGGTCACATAACGCATGACGCCCACGACCTGCCGGTTCGCAAAGATAAGAGGCGCCGAAACCGACATCACCCGTTCGCCGCTGAGCGGGTCCACGCCGAGAAAGGAGTTGACCTCCCCGGACTCAAACGCGCCCCGGACATCCGGCGTGCCGGGCGCAAGCCCCACCGTGACGCCCATGGTGGACACCTCGATGCGGCCGACCTGGTTGATGAACTCAAGCTCCAGCCTGTCTCTGTCTTCAAACTCCTCCGCAAAACGGTGGGCGCCCTGAAAGAAGTCGTTGTAACTCGTGTTTAGGTAGCGGCTGAAGAAATTGGCCGTGGCCGTGGCGCGGCTCTCCAGACCGGCGCGCGCGCCGGCCGTGTAAAAGTTGGCCGCGGCGATGGAATAGGCCATGACCGCCACCAACACGATCATGAAGACAAGCCCCAGGCTGTTCAGCATCCACCGCCCCTGGATACCCCGCAGCATGCGGCGCAGTTTTTTGGCGGGCCAGATCTTGCGTCTCAGCT
>JAIRML010000204.1 GCA_031258665.1 Oscillospiraceae bacterium
CAGGGGATTGCACGGCTTCTACGCCGGCGAGACATTGCTGGAGGCCATGCAGATCGCCAAGCCGGCCGGCCGTTTCTCCGACCTCAGCGTACCGAACGGCGGCGGCGCTCAGTTCAACATCACCGGCGCGCGCAATGCCGGCGATACAAATGAGTACGACGTGGTTCTTGTCACTGTCGGCGAGTCGAACTACGCCGAAGGCAACGGGGACACAAATCTCACCGGAACCGTTTTGGGCACCATCGTATCCCACACCCTGCAATTGCATCCCACCGATTACGCCACCCTCCAGAACGTAAAGGCGAACTATCCCGGCGCGAAGATCGTCATGATCTCCTACTCCGCCCGCCCCTTGGTTTTGGACAACGTCATCGACGACGTGGACGCGTTTGTGCAGGTGTGGTGGCCCGGCACCGAGGGGCTTGGCATGACCGACGTGCTGTTCGGTGAGTATGACTTCACGGGGAAAACCGCGTTTCCGTGGTATTGGTTCCCCGAATGGATCGGTTTTAACGACGACCCAGGCAGGCCCTATATGTTTGACATAGGCGCCGGCCTGAAGAAAGATGAAGAGTACAACGACGCCACGCCGATCCCGGTCAAACCGTCCGGCGACCTCCGCCAAGGCCCCGCTGTTGTCGTAAGACCCAGCGGCGCTACCGCGATAAACGGCACGATTTACACCTGGTCCTCCAGCAACAGCGCCAATCAAAATGTGACGAATCCAAATCTCAGCGCCGAGCCCTTCAGGCCGACTTTCTACCAGCCGGTTTACGACAAAAGCGGCCTGATGGCCTCCACGCGGATTACCCTGCCCACCGCGGCCAACTGGTGCGGCGACACCTGGGTTGAATATAAGATCAATGTCGTAAGGGCCGGCGCCTACAACGTGAGTTTCGCGCGCACCGGATCCGGGACGGCCGGCGCCGACGCCGTCAGAGTTTTGGTAGACGGCGAACAGAAAGCGGCGTACGCCGTGGCCGATATGACCACCGCCCAGAGTGTGACGCTTGACGCCGGCCACCATATTTTGCGCGTCGCCTTCGCCAGCAGCGCCGCGGGCGTGACAGTCAGCGGCATCAACATGGCCGCTGCCGGAGATACCATCAACTTTGCGACCGACGTAGACACGCTTGTAGCGGGCTTTGACGCCAACATCAACGTCTCCGGCGCCACCGCCGCCACAAGGGCCGAGCTGAGAAGGGACGCCGATGTGATCGCGGGCACGCGTCTGGTTGACGGCGCGGGAAAACTCTCTGTGGCCAAAGCGGATGCCATAGCCGGGACTTATTATGTCATGGTGTACGACGGAGACACGTTTGTTGGCAGTGAAGATATCGCCATTGTCCCGCTGCCCGACAATGTGTGGTCGGTCAGCGTTGAAACCGAAAGCAACATGATCAAGGCGCATTTCAACACGGCCATCGCGTTGGATCCCACCCAATTTGACGTCGTGCTTGGCGGGGTATCCGTTGGCGGAACGCTTGAGAGTGGCGGGGATTCTATCAATTTCTCCGACGTGAACGCGAGCAATTATATCGGCGGCGAGGAAGTTGTCATTACCGGCGTCAGATTGCCCGGCCTGTTCCCGGATTACGTGTTTACGTACAAAGGCAGATTGCAGAAAAAGTAGAGAGGTCTTTCTCTGCCTTACGCCGGACATATCCTGTCACTTGGCAAAGCAAAGGCACGGGTGAAAACCCGTGCCTTTGCTTGCGCGCCCGGACGCCGCCCGGTCACACCATGCAGGGCTGGCACTTTTCTGGCGGCCTTGTGTTTTTACATCGGGTAAATTCGGGAGAAAGCACCAAAAGATGTTGACAGTCCTGCCAATGTATGGTATGCTTACACCATTACCATTGACGCGCGCGACATCTCCGGAAAATACAAAAAGCGCCGAACCAAATGAGAGATGACATAGCAGACCACGCGAGAATCGCCGGAGACGCTGCGGCCCGGAGGGCCGCGCGGGCCGGCGCGATATTGTCCGGAAAAGGGCGGTCGTTTTTTGTGCAGAAAAGGCGGCCGCCGGCGGGACTGTTTGTGCAGACGGTCTTGCCCCGGACCGGCTCTCGGATTGCGGATGGCTGTGCGTTGCGGCAGAGAGGAGCAACGTCTGCTGAAAGGATGATGTTTTATGAGGGTAAAGTTTCTCGTGGCCATGTCGGTTGTGGCGGCCGCCCTGTTCGTTTTGCCGGCTGCCACGGCCAACGCGGCCGTGACGCTGACCGGCGACGAATGGACCGGCAACTCGACGACATTTGCGAAGGGCAGTGAGAACGCCCGCGCCCATTACTACACCTACGACTCACTGAAAGGCGCGCTCGACGGTTACACGATGTACCCGGAGAGCGACGACAACACGTACTATATGACGCTCAGCGACCTGCGCGCCACCGACGAGGGCGCGTGGAAATTCCTCTATTCGATCAACCCGTCACAGCGCCCCTGGCCCGCGACAGACCCGCAGGTCGGCAGGGAAAGCGGCTTTTTGGAGCCGAATTTTGACGACAGCGGCTGGGACAACATGGCTGTCCCAAGCAACTGGCAGATCAACTGGAATCCGGGCTATCTCTCAGGGGCCCTGTCGAAGATCACGCAGTACGACAAGATCACGTACAAGAACACCAACTACGGCTGGGCCAACTATGAGACGATCGACGGGACGACCTACAGGAACTCCATGGGCAACGGGGTCAACAGCCAGGCGGCCCCGCAGAACTACAACGGCGTCGGCACATACAGGCGTCACTTCACGGTGCCCGCCGGTTGGGCCGGCCGCACGGTCACGCTGAACCTCGACGGCGCGGACGGCTTCTATGTATGGATCAACGGCGTCCCGATCGGCTACTCCGAAGACGCCATGGCGCACAAGGAGTTCGACATCACCGGCGCGCTGAACTTCAGCGGAGACAACATCATCGTCGTCCAGGTCATCCGCTGGACGACGGGGTCGTGGCTGGAAGACCAGGACTTTATCCGCATCTCCGGCATCTTCCGCGACATATACCTGCTCGCCAGGCGCAAGGTTGGCGTTTATGACTTCCAAGCCGTGCCGACCCCGACGGTGTCGGGCGGCTACAACGGCCGCTGGGATCTGTCGGTGACGGCCTTCCTGCGCGACTGGGCCGAGGCCGGCACGGAGGGCCGCGACGGCACGACGGTCTACGCGAGGCTCTATGACGCGGAGGGCAACCCGGTCTCGGAGGAGATCTCCAGCGGCACGGGGGATTTCGAAACAGTGACGACAGACACAGGCACGACATACACCGGCTGGCAGATCGGTATGGGCTACAGGAACCTTTCGCTGCAGGGCGCGAGAAGGGCGCTGAACTTTACAGGCCTCGACGTGGAGCCCTGGTCGGCCGAATACCCCAACCTGTATAAACTGGTGCTGCGCGTCGGGGACGAATACATCTGTATACGCGTCGGCTTCCGCCATATTTCGTTTACAAACGGCAGCGACCCGCGCGTTTTCATCAACGGCCAGCGCCTCTTGCTCCACGGAACGAACGCCCATGAGCTGAACCCGTACACGGGCCGCTACATGCCGGAAGATCTGATCAGGCAAAACCTTCGCCTCATGAAGGAAAACAACTTCAACCATGTCCGCATGTCGCATTACCCGCACAGCACGATGTACTACGACATCGCGGATGAATACGGCATTTATATCCTGGACGAGGCAAACTTGGAGACCCACCAGTACCGCACCCTCACGGTCAGCACGAACTCCGCCGTCTGGGGTCAGGCCATCCGCGACCGCCAGGTCAATATGTATGAGCGCGACAAAAACTACGCCAGCGTATGGGGTTGGTCGCTCGGCAACGAGTCCGGCGGCGGAAACGCGATGAACACATATGGAAAAAATTGGATCAGAGCCCGCGAGACAAACCGCCCGATCCACTGCGAATTCGAGAACCAGAACGTGCCGTCCGGCGAGAGCAGCACCGGCGTGGGCGATATGTTAAGTTACATGTACGACACCGCCGCCTCCTGGAACAACCGAGGCGGGACAAGGCCGCAGTACCTGTGCGAGTACTCGCACGGCGAGGGCAACTCGAACGGCAACTACCGCGAGTACATCGACGTG
>JAIRML010000256.1 GCA_031258665.1 Oscillospiraceae bacterium
GGCGGCATCGGCATCATGAACATCATGCTGGTGTCGGTGACGGAACGCACGCGGGAGATCGGCATCCGCAAGTCGCTGGGCGCCAAACGCCGCGACGTCCGCGGTCAGTTTATCATCGAGGCGGCGGTCACAAGCGCGCTGGGCGGCCTGTTGGGGATCTTGCTCGGGATGACGGGGGCCTATCTCCTCGGCCGCATCATGGGCTTCACCGTGGTCCCCACCCCCACCTCCATCCTGATGGCCTTCTCCGTCTCCGCCGGTATCGGCATCATCTTTGGATATTTCCCCGCTTCCAAGGCCTCCAAACTGAACCCCATCGACGCGCTGCGGTACGAATGAAGCGGCGCGGTGATGATGGCGCATGTGATGGCGTATACGGCGCATTATTGATACAAACAGGGGGATCCATCTATGAAGAAGAGTCGAGGAAAGATATTGGCGCTCTGTCTGGCGGCCGCGGTGCTGGCGGGCGGCGTCACGGCCGCAGCCGCGCCGCCGGACCAGTCTGAGTCGGACATCCGGCAGATCATGTCCCTGCTGAATGTCATGCACGGTTACCCGAACGGAGACTTCGGCCTCGGCGACAGTTTGACGCGCGCCCAGTTCTCCAAGATGTGCATCGCGCTCTCGCCGATGCGGGACCAAGTGGCCTCCAGTTCGCTAACATCCCCGTTCAAAGATGTGCCCCACACCCACTGGGCGGCCTCTTACGTCCGCGCCGCATCCCTCGCCGGGTACATGCGCGGCTACCCAAACGGCACGTTTGGGCCGGACCGCACACTCACGGTGGAGGAGGCGGTCACTGTGGCGTTGCGCCTGCTCGGCTACACATCGAGCGACCTGACCGGCCCCTACCCCCAGACACAGCTCGGTCTGGCCGCCCGTCTGGAACTGACGGCGGAGATCGACGCCACACGCGGCCACGTGATCACGCGCGGCGAGGCCATGACGCTGCTCTACACGCTGCTGGACACAGCGCAAAAGCAGGGCGGTAAGCTGATCACTACGCTCGGCTACCAGAGCGTGGTGCTGGATGAGATGTTGTCAGACAAATTTGAGGGTCCCGTCACACTGGGTGTGAGCCCCGACGCCAGCCTGCGGGCGCTGGGGCTGGACCCGGCCGCGCTCTCGCTCCAGAAAGACGGCGCGAGTGCCGCGCCCTCTGCGCTGCGGCCCTATGACATCCTCTACCACGTGCCCGGGTATCAGGTCGCGCGGGCTTACTCCACGCGGGTGACGGGACTTTACGAGAAGGCGCTGCCAAACCGGGACGCGCCGGCCCAGGTCGTTGTGGGCGGCGCGACGTATGCCCTCGAGACAGACGGGGCCAAGGCGCTCCTGTCTGTCACCGGCTCTTTCAGGCCCGGAGAGACCGTGACGCTGTTGATGGGCCGCGACGGCGTGGCCGACGTCATCCCAGGCGGTGCCGATGACCAGCGCTACATCGGGATCATCACGGCGGCGGAGACCCGCTCTGTGACAGACGCCGCGGGCGTTGTGTCGCAGCGCCGCTTTGCCACTGTCCTGCTCGACACCGGGGAGGCCCAAGAACTCCTCGCGGAGCGCGACTGGTCCGACAGCATCGGTCTGGCGGTGCAGGTCCATTACGAAGACGGGACGCCGAAGATACAGACGCTGCTGCGCTACAATGGCGGCGCGCCCGGCCTGTTCGACTTGGCCGCCGGCCGGTTGGGGACCAGGACGCTCTCGCCCGACATCATCATTTTGGAGCGCGCCGACAAGACCGGGCGCATTGTGCTTCCACAGCGGCTGGACGGCGTCCGTCTGGCCTCTCAGCAGGTGAGTTATCTGGGTGTCGACGCACAGGGGCGGGTGGATCGGCTTGTGCTGGACACCGCCACCGGGGACCACCTCTCTTACGGCCTGCTGATTTCCAAGGAGGAATCGGGGGCCGGGCTGAACATCAGCGTCACCTACCAATACGACATCGCCGGTCGGCGCGCCACCGCCGTCCTGAAGACGAGCTTCCCGATCAATTCCGGCCCCTGCCTCTTCCGTTTTGCCGGCGACGCAATGCTGGATGACATCCAAAAGCTCTCCGCGGCGGAGGGGAGCGTCGCGAACCTCTCACGGCAGTACCTCGACACCGCCGCCGGCGCGCGTCACCGCGTCGCCGACGACGTGGCGGTCTATGTCCAAGACAGCGGCAAATATTTGCTCAGCTCCCTCACCCAGGCCCTGAGCCACCCCGTCTCACAGATCGAGGCCTACTACGACAAACCACTCACCGAAGCCGGCTGCGTCAGGGTCATCCTTCTCCGGTAGGGCCGCTGGGCAGCGCCCAGGCGGGGAAACCCGCCGCGCACAGCAAAAAGAGGCCCCAGGGGGCCTCTTTTTGCTGTGCCGTTGTTATTTCAGCCCGTTCTCGTAGGCTTCGATCATCTTCTTGACCATCTGTCCGCCGATGCTGCCGGCCTGTTGAGCGGTCAGGTCACCGTTGTAACCCTGCTTCAGCGTCACGCCCACATCGGAGGCCGCCTCGATCTTGAAACGGTTGAGCGCTTCCTTCGCGTTCGGAACAAGAGACTTGCTCGCCATGATAGTAGACATCTCCTCGATTTTGATGGTGTCTGCGCCGTACCGCGCATCTTTATTTTGACCACGACTCGCGTCGATATGCCCACAAAGTTTCTCCAAGTGTGATAATTTGTGCCAAATTGACGATTTTTGCGGAACCGGACACAGGCGCACACCGTGACCGGGCCTGCGATCAGAGGCGCTCCTTTGCCCTCTGCCACTTCCGGCGGGTGGCCTGGCCGCCGCGGAGGTGGCGCTCCGCCTTGTTGGCCTCCATCACGTTTCGCACATGGAGGTAGAGGGTGCGGTTATATTGCTGCAGGCGTTCGGAAAGGTCCTTGTGCACACTGCTTTTGGAGATGCCGAACTTTTGGGCGGCGCTTCTCACGGTCGCCCGGTTTTCTATGATATACGCCGCCACACGGCAGACACGTTCCTCGATGTTCCCTCTCACAAGCCGAGACCTCCCCCTCCGTGTCGCCGCCGCGCGGCGTGAAAAGGCCGGTTCCGGTTCTTGCGCCGTCTCCGGCCCTCACAACATATGTATGCCCGCGCGCGGGCGGCCATGTGCGCTTTTGCCCGGGCACGCAAAATTCCGCCCCGGCGCTCTCCCCCGGGCGGCCGCACACAACGGGCCCGCCGCGTGTTGTACAAAACCACAACACGCAGCGGGCCCGTTTCGCGGCAACATAAAACCAAACGCCTCTCAAAAAGGCGGATTAGTACCTTGCTGCCGCGAAGCGGCAACAAAAAACAAGAATTTTTTGGGGACAGATCCCATCCGCGGTTTGCGGAATTCATTTCCGAAAACCGCACCCCGCGAGGCGCCTCAGCGCCTCGATCCAACCCCCGTGTTGTTGAAAAACAAAGTTTTTCAACAAATAAAACAGGAATTTTGGGTTGTGGGTTGCAGGTGCAACCCACGTTAGGCGGGGGGCGCACCCCCGTCGGAGGCGCCCAATTGGCAGACGCACCGGCAGATGGCCACCCCCTGTGAGGAGAATTTTTCCTCGTATTCGGTCATGATGTCCTCGCCCGGATAAGCGAGGTCGGCGTGCCAGTCGACGCTGTGCCACAACAGCCGCGCGCCGACGGCCGCGATCTCCGAGAGCGAAAAATCAAAGAGCGGCCGGTTGTCCGTCTTCACGTGCATTTCGCCCTCCGGCCGCAGGACGACGCGGTAGAGCCGGAGAAAATTTCGGTGTGTGAGACGCCGTTTGGCCCGCTTGTTGGAGGGCCACGGGTCACAGAAATTGACAAAGAGCCGATCGATCTCGCCGGGCGCGAAGAAGTCGCAGACCGCGGCGGCATCCCCGCTGATGAAACGCGCGTTGCCGAGCCCGCGCGCGGCGGCTTTCTCCATGGCCATCAGCAGCGCCTCCGGCGTCCGCTCCAGCCCGACGAACAGGATGTCCGGCCGCCGGGCCGCCCATTCGCACAAAAAGCGCCCCTTGCCGCAGCCAAGCTCCACAAAAAGCGCCTTGGCCGGCGGGTACAGGGACAACCAGCGACCCCGGTATTGGGCCGGGTCCTCCGCCAGCCGGTTCGCCGACACCGACGCCCAGCGCGCCCTCAGGTTTTTTTTCTTTCGCATTCTCAAAAGGAAACATCCTCCCGCCGCCCCGCCGCTCGCGCGCGACCATCAATGGCCCATAGCCCGTCACGCTCTCGGGTGGGCGCGGTTGTAAACATCTTTCAGGCGGTGTTTGATCAGGTAGGCGTACACCTGTGTGGAGGAGATGTCGGCATGCCCCAGCATCTCCTGGATCGAGTGCAGATCGGCGCCGTTTTCCAGCAGGTGCGTGGCAAAGGAATGCCGCAATGTGTGCGGCGTGATCTGTTTGGTGATGCCCGCCTTCTCCTGGTACTGCTTGACGATCTTCCAAAACCCCTGGCGGGACATGCGCTCCCCGCCGACATTGACAAAGAGAGCCTGCTCGGAGATCCGGTTGATCATCTTGCCGCGGGCCAGCAAGGTGTAGTCGGAGAGCGCCCGGATGGCCGCCGGATAGAGTGGAATCACGCGCTCACGCCGCCCGTTGACACACTTGATAAACCCGGCGCTCAGGTTGATGTTGCTCAGGTTGAGCGCGACCAGCTCGCTGACGCGAATGCCCGTCGCGTACAGGAGCTCCAGCATGGCCTTGTCGCGGTACCCCTTCAGGTCGTTCGTGCGCGGCTGCATGAGCAGCAGCTCGACCTCCTCGCCTGTCAGCACCTGCGGGAGCCGGCGGCTCGGCTGGGCAGGGGCGACATTCTTCGCCGGGTTCTCTTGGACCAGCCCGCGCAGGGACAAAAAACCGTAAAAACTGCCCAGCGACGCGGCGCTGCGCTTGACAGTGGACACAGACCGGCCGCGGGCCGTCAGCCACTCTATATAGGTAAGCACCGCGGGCCGCGTCACCTGGGGGAGCGGCAGATGCAAGTTCTCCGCCGCGTACCTTTCAAACTGCGCGATGTCCCGCACATAGGAGGACAGCGTGTTTTGCGCCACTTTGCGCTCGTCGCGAAGATAAGTCTCATATCTTTGAATCAGATCTCTCATTCCGATTGTCCTTCTCTCGCCAATCGACCGCCGACATCCGCGTACGACCGTCGATCGTTTTCAGTTCTCTGGGGCGTCGCCCCCGCGGGGGCGGGAGACAGTAGAACAAATTTGGCAGCCCGGCCGCGCTGCCCTCACAGGGGCGGGAGACAGCTGACGATGA
>JAIRML010000276.1 GCA_031258665.1 Oscillospiraceae bacterium
TGCACATCGTACCCGTTGGCGGCCGTGAACACCGCCTCAAAATCCTTGACATTTGCCTCGCGATAGCCGGATTCAGACGGCGGATTGTTTACGATGCCGATCTTAATGGCCGCTCCGCCGCCGGCATCGTCGGGGGTGTCGGGGGTGTTGTCGGGGGCAGCGTTGGGGGTGTCGTTGGACACATCGGGGGTATTGCTGGGCGTGGCGGAATTGTCCGCACAACCGGCGAGCATGGCGAGCACCACAAGTGCTGACACGACCAGACACAGGAATTTCTTCATTGCTTGAACCCTCCTTATTATTTTGGATCCCCATGATTTTGGATCTCCGCTTCTAGTACCTTGTTGCCGCGAAGCGGCAACAAAAACAAAAATTTGGGTTGTGGGTTGCAGGGGCAACCCACATTGGGTTTCTGTCGACCCTGTTGACGCAATTATAATATACTCATACGTATAAGTCAAGTAAACATAGCAAGTATTTTTGATACAAGTTTTAAAATATTCTTAAATTTGTCTTGACAAGTATCGTGTTTATGTTTACAATGAATACATGATATATCCAACGAAGATCGTTGAAATGGAGGCATTTAGTATGAACAATTATAAATACCGCGCCATCGTGGATTGGGCCAAGCGATACATAGAGGAAAATGATTTGACGGCGGGAGAGAAATTCTATTCCGAGACAGAACTTTGCGAGATACACCACGTAAGCCGTCAGACGGTACGACAAGCTCTGGCCGTGTTGGAGAGACAAAACATACTGACAAAAAAGCACGGAAGCGGCACGTTTGTACAAACCACAAGGCACGAAAAAGCGAACGCAATCCCGACTGTCGGTGTGATCGCCACTTATTTCAGCGACTATATCTTCCCGAGCATCGTAACCGGGATCGAGCGCGAGCTGGCAAAAAATAACATGGCGATGCAGCTCACCACGACGCACAATCACGTGGCCGAGGAGACAAGGGCGCTTCAGGCCATGCTTGCGCAGGGCGTAGACGGCTTGATCGTAGAACCGAGCAAAAGCGGACTGCCCAACCCGAACACGGCCCTTTACGACGAAATTCGCGCCCGCGGCATACCCCTCATCTTTTTTAACGCAAAATACCCGCAGTCAGATTTTCCGTTGATCGCCATGGACGACAAAGAAGCTGGGCGATGCGCCGCCGAGCACCTGATCTCGTTGGGCCACACGAGTGTGTCGGCGCTTCTGGTTTTTGACGACTATCAGGGTCAGCTGCGCTACAAAGGGTTTGTTGAGTGTCTGATGGCACATGGACTGCCGATTCCGGAGGAACGCGTGCTGTGGTTTTCGACCGGGGAATGGGATGAGCTTTTCGCGGTCTCGAAAGAGCGTGTGACGGCGATGCTGTCGGCCTCCACGGCAGTGATGTGCTACAACGACAAAATTGCGGTTGAGTTGTTGGATTTTTGTAAAAAAGCGGGGATTCGTGTGCCGGAGGATATGTCCGTGGTCGGTATTGACGACAGCAGCCTCGCGGAGCGCTGCGAAGTGCCGCTGACCTCCGTCAGCCACCCAAAACAGAAGCTGGGCGAAAAGTCCGCCGCGCTGCTGCTCGAAATGATCAAAACCGGAGCGCAAAGCGATCAGAGCTATTTGTACAAGCCCAGGCTGATCGTGCGCGCGTCCACGCGGGCAGTGGGTGAGTAGTACCCAACATGGGCTGCCTCCGCAGCCCACAACCCAAATTCTTGTTTTTTATTGCCGCGAAGCGGCAATAAAAAAACAAGAATTTTTTGGGGACAGATCCCATCCGCGAGGCGTCTCAGCGCCTCGATCCAACCCCCGTGTTGTTGAAAAACAAAGTTTTTCAACAAATAAACAAGAATTCAGGCAGGGGCGGCCCTTGCGGCCGCCCGCCGTACCGGACGCGAGGGTGGTCCCCGCGGCCCGCCGCCGGTTTTGACGGCGGGCCGCGGTTTTTTCCTCAGAAAGTCAGACTACTCGTTGGCCCGCGGCGCGGCAGACTGCTCTTTTACAACCACGCGGAAGGCCTTCTTGATCGCGTCCGCCCCCAGGCGCAGGGTGGCGACGAGGGTCACGGCCCTGTCGCCCTGCCCGTGGGCGGGGCGCGTGAGGGCGCCGTCGGCGGCGACCGTCGCCTCATCGCTCGAAGTCCAGGTGATCGCGCTACCCCGCGCGCCCCGGGTGGGGAGCGCGATGTCCTCCGTGACCGGCGCGCCGTCCCCCTCAGCCAACGTCAGCGCGGCAAAGTCGCTCAGCATGTCGTCCGGCAAGATACGGTTGTTGTCCTCGGCCGGCTGCGCGACAAACGTGAACGCCTCACTCAGAGGGGTCAGCGCGTCGTCCCACAAAAAGGCTTTGACGTACTGCGTCTCCGCCCCGTTTGACAGTTCGACCGCGCTCACAACCCGCACGGTGCTCCCGGCCGCCGCCGTGAACGGCTCGGTGACAACGCGCAGACAGGGACCGCCCCGGCCGCCGTAGAACGCCACAATCAGGTATCCGTGCACTGTCTCATCGGTCTCATTGGTGTAATAGGCGGTCGTCGTGAGCGTGTCGCCCACCTTCAGCGCGTTGAGGGAGAAGTAGAGGTTTGCCCCAGGCGCGGGCGGCTGCGGCGCGGCGATGGACACTGGGCTCGACGCGAGCCAATATGTCCTCGAAAGCCCGCCGCCGCTGTTGTTTTTGACGCCCGTTGCGGATTCCGCGATGCCTCTGACGGTGATGTCCAAACCCACGTCCTCCGGGGCCGGCACGTACTCGGCGCCCGTCGCCCCTTCGATGACATCGGAACCGCGATACCACTGCCACGACACCGCGTTCCAACCGACGCTGAATGAAGCGGTCAGTTTCGCGCCGACGTCGCCCACAGGGCCATCCGCGCCGGACACCGTGACCGCCGGGATCGTCTCGGGCGGCGTGCCGTCATAGGTGACGGGGATCCTGTTGATCAGCGGTACCGCCCCACCGGCGACCTCCTCGTCCGTCGGCTCGGTGTACGTAATCCGCGCGATGCGGATCTCTCGTTTGTTGCCTGTGTTGATCTGCGCGTTTTCATTGGGGTCAACCAATCTCGGGCGCATTTCGTCGGTGAGGAAGCAATGATAGACCGCGTACCAATCGTCGGTTCCCGGCGTCTGCAGCACCGAATGATGCCCCGTGCCGAGGATGCCGAGACCCGTATCCATGTTCAAGATCTCCCCGCGCGACGTCCACGGCCCGGCCATCGATTTCGCGGTCGAATACGCGACGCGATACGTCGTGTTGTTTGTATCGTCGATCGAATACGTGAAATAATACGTCCATTCCCCCTTGTATTGGCGCGCGTGGAGGAACGAGCCTTCACGGAAGTTCGGCGCGGTCACGCTGACCTGCGTGCCGGACTTGACGCTGATCATGTCGTCGTTTAACTCGGCGTACCGTGCGGAGCTCTGCCCCCACGAAATATACCATTTTCCGGTCTGCGGGTCTTGGAAAACCGCCGGGTCGATGCCGTTTGCGACCTGCACCGGCTGCATGACAAAACCGGAGTCGGGCCTGTCGGAGACGGACACGTTCGTTTGGCTCTGCCCGGAGAAGTACAGGTAGTACCGCCCGTCGCGCTTTGCCATGGCGGGCGCCCACGCGCTCGTCGTGCGGCTCGGCAAAATGTCCGAATCGGGTGTTCCGTCCAGGTTTTGGTCCCGCAGGTTTACGACCACGCCTTTGTCTGTCCAATTCACCAGATCATCCGACTCAAAGCAGTGGATCTGCCAGCCTCGCCAGTTCGCGTGCCCGTCGGTCGTGGGGTAGATGTAGTATTTCCCGTTGTCGGCAAAGACCTCCGGGTCGGCGAAGAATTTCATCCCCATGGTTCCGGTCGCGTCCGTTTGCCCCGGAATGCGGACGGGTGTGACGAGGACTTCGACACGCACTTCATAGACCTTTTCTGCGCCGGTCCGGTCCGTCATAACCACCACGCGGGGGTTCGTGTAATCGAAGACGCCTCCGGCGATGGGGCTGCCTCTCTCATCGGCCAAGGCCGCGCCCTCGGTCAGGACATATTTGAGCGCCAGCTGCGATTTGTCTGTCCTTGTCCCATCCGTCGCGCCGGTCTCGGACCAATGGTCGAGGACGACCGTCAATATGGATTTGTCCCCGTCTTTCGTGACTCTCTGCGTCAGGACCTGATCCGTTTTCTCAATGGCAAGCTCCGGGGGGAATTGGGCCGCGATTTCCTGCGCGGTCAGCGCGCGGTCATAGAT
Organism: Oscillospiraceae bacterium; assembly: GCA_031258665.1. Taxonomy (GTDB): domain Bacteria; phylum Bacillota; class Clostridia; order Oscillospirales; family UBA929; genus JAIRTA01. The sequence continues at coordinate 4,233 of JAIRML010000276.1, forward strand.
CTTGAAGTTGTCGATCCAGCCGTTGTAATATTCGCCGGAGGATGTCCAGTTGGCCTTGCCGATCTGCACGATGCCGCCGCTCCCGAGGATCGAGCTGAGCGTGTAATTGCTGGACGCGGTGCCGACCAATTTGCCCTTTACATAGATCTGGGTTGCGCCCTCGGTGATGACCACATCGATGTGCGCCCAGTCCGACCCGGTCGCGGCGGACGGGTTCGCCGGCCTCGACCCGGAATTGTTGTACCGCTCGACAGTCGTCGTGCCGTTGTTGACCATGACCCCCAAGTAGCGTTCGCGCTGATAGGTTTGGGCGTTCGCGTCGGGCGCCGCGTAGAACACCCAGTTTGTGGCTGTCCTGTTCGGCTTCGCGTCAAAGGAGATCGTGATCTCCTCATACCCCGCCAACAAGCTGCCCCCGTCCCGCTTTGTGACACTGAGAAAGTTGTTGCTCGATCCGTTCAGATACAGGGCCGTATCCTCCGCGGGCTCACCCTCTTTTGCCTGCAGGGCATATGTCCCCGAAACCGCCGCTTTCGCGTTGCCTCCGTCAAAGACACCGCTCACAGCGGCTGTGTTGAAATTGAAATCCGCAAGCAGAGAAGCCCCCTCTTCGGCGTTCCCCTCCACCACGATCGTGGCCTCGACGAGACGATTCTCCGGCAGGATCTCCCGGTCGGCGGTCATGTCGAGGATGGGTCTGCCGTCCTTCGCGAAGTGGACGGGGCGGATGCCGAAGTCGCGTGTCGAACCCGACGAGAGGGTGGCGTGGAAGATGTTGTAAACCTTGCCGTTGTCGTCCGTCAAATAGGAGTTGTGGCCGGGTCCGTCCTGGCCGGGTACGCTGCCCGCATCGAGGATCGGGTAATTTGTCCTTGTCCAGTTCGCCGGATTGAGCAGATCCGTACCCTCCGCCGCGGTCAACATCCCGACACAATAGGTCCGGTCGACATTGGAACCCGAGAACGTCACATAGATCTTCCCGTCGTTCTTCAAGGCGTAGGCGCCCTCCACGACGTTGGACGTGTTGCGGTCCCAACTGTAGTCGGGCTTGATGAGTTCGACGGGTTCCCCGACGAGTTTCCACGGCTCGTCTTGATTGATTTCACCGATGTAGAGGTCAGCCGGACCCGTTGGGTTCATGGCGCGCTGTGACCAGATGGCATAGGCCTTGCCGCCGTCTTTGACGATGGTCATATCAAGCGTGATGCCGCCCGCGTAGAGGACAGCGCCGTCTGCGCGCAGGATTTTTTTCGGCTCGTCCCAATCGGCCGCGACCGCCGGATCGCCGCCGTCTTTCAGCTTCATGACACGCGCCGAGACATTGGCCCAGCCGCTGCCGCCGCTGACATTGCTGCCCGCGAAGTAGAGGTAGAGGCCGCCGCCTATGATATGGAACTCAGGCGCCCAGAGGCAGGAAACCATGTCTTGGACAGGAACGCCAAGGATCTTGTTGTCCGCCGCCGTCGCGATCCCCTCGAGGGTGCCCGCCTTGCGGACAAAGAACTCATCCTGCCCGTTGTCGTCCGTCGAGATAAAGTAATAACTGCCGTTGTATTGGATCATGTTCGGGTCGGCGCGGCGGCTGATGAGCGGGAAGGCAAAGTCCTCCTGCCCGACGACGCCGCTGATTTTGTAAGTGCCGGGTGTGTCGAAGTCGACGCCGCTCGAATCCCAGAGTACGGGCTTCACCGCGCTGCTGCCGTCGCTGTAATACGCCACCGCGCCGCCGATCTCATCCGACATGAGCGGACTGCCTGCCTCTGTCTCAATCGGCCCGTCCGGCCCCTCCACTTTGGTGTTGACCACCGTGGCGAGACGATCCCGCGCGCGCTGCGCCTCCTGTTCGGTCAGCCATACGGTGTTCACCGGCACCGCGCCCGCGATCCCGGATTGGATGGCCGGGCGGGCCGGCTTGCTCGCCGTGACGGCTTCACTGAACGCGGAGAAGTCCTCCGTGTAGGTGCGCCAGGTGACATCGTCCACATCGTACCAAACCGCGTATCGGCCGGCGGACGCGTCGTACTCGACGACGGGGTCTTGCACCCTGCCGCCGCCGGCGTCAAGCCCGACGAGTCCGACCTCCGTAAAATGGGTCAGATCCGCGCTGTCAAAAAGGATGAGAGAGCTGCCTTCCAAGTCGCTTTGCGGATTGCCGTCCGTATTCCTCCTCACGGCCGCGACGCCAAAGCCGCCGTCCGTTTTGCGGAACACATAGGGCGATTGTATGATCTTGGTCGTACCGTTGCCGGCGCTGCCCACCGTGAAGTCCGCTTTGGGGAAAAGCACCCCGCGGTTGTGGTTCAGCGCTTCGTAGCCGCTTTCGGCGGCGAGCGCCAGGTGCATACTCGCGTTGATCTTGTCGTTGCCCGAGGTGGGCGCGCGCGTATAGCTCAATGCGCGCACGGCTTTCCCAAGGATGCGCACGTTGCTGAAGACTTTCGATTTGGCGCCGCCGCCCGCGCCCACCGTCGCGGTCAGGGTGGCCTCCGACACGCCGTCCGACGGAGGAACGATCGCGCCGCCTGCGCCGATCAGCCCGGCCGCGTCACTCGTCCAAACAACCGGCACGTTTTGTACGAAAGTCGGCAGGACATCTCCCCGCGTCAGCCATGCGGAGATGAAGACTTTCGCCAAGACCGCGTCCGCGATCTCGGAATCGGCGACGAGTGTCACTTTGAATTGTTTTGTCTTTGCCTTTCCGTTCAGGGTGAGCGTGGCCGTCAGCGTCACTTCCCGCGCGGCACTGCCGAGCGTCACACCGCCCTCGGCGGTGACGGCATCCGGATCGGAGCTTTCCCACGCGATCGCCGTGCCATGCAGGCCGGACGCGGGCAGAGCGAGATCCGTGACCACCGCGCTCGTGTCGCCGATGTCGAGGTCTTGAACCGCCTCTGCCAATTTGATCTCTGTCGTGAAGTCGGACTCCTCATAGATGGCTTTGACCTCCGCGGCCGAAAGAGCCTCCGCGTAGATCCTGACGTCCGCGACACCGCCATGATAGAACACATCGGGATAAGAGGATCTGCCGATGTACCCGACCAGGTTCGCGCCGAACTGATCGACCCTGCGCGTGGTCGCGACAGTCCCGACCAAGTCTCCGTTGTAATAGCCGGTGACGGAATTTGCGGTGATCACCGTCGTGTAAAGCGCCCAGTCGTTCCCGGTGATCGGGCCCGCGACGCCTTGCGCCGCGTTGGTCGGCGAGATGCCGTATTCCGTACTCCACGGAGAACTGCTGCTGCTGTTGGTTACAACGGACTTGAATCGCCCGTCGGGGTTGCTCGGATTGAGCAGCCAGTACTGGCGCGGCGGGTTGGCCGTCGTGCCGAAGAACATGGCGGCGTAATTGCCCGGCCCCGTCTCGTTTTTGAGCCACACGGAGATGGTCAGCGTATTCTGCGCATCGAACATGCCTGTCGGCAGCTGGACATAGGCCGCGCCCGAACCGTTGGCGCCGCCGGGCAGGGTCAGGACACCGTTTGCGACCGTGCCGCCCGCGCCGAGCAGGGCCGCGTCATGGCCGCTGCCGGAGGCGTCCGTGACGGTCGCCCCCGTGCCGTCGAACCGATACCAGGCGAGCATCTCGACCTCTGTCACCTCAACCTCCGCGCTGACGGTCAGCGCGGTTGCGCTGTAAAGAGTTCTGTCCGCGGCGTTCCACGCCGTGGAGCCGCCCGCGCCCACCCACTGGTTGCGGTTTGCGCCGATTGTGCGCACCGTACCCGTGACATCATAGACGCCTACCTCACTGAAGTCGACCGTGGACAGATCCCAGTCGATGGGCAGATCGGCCGCCCCCCGTTCGTAGGCGAGGTTCACCCTTGCCGTCTGCGGCATATTGGCCGCGGCGACGCCGGCGGCGGAGCCGAGTTTCACGTTCACGCGGCCGAAGTCCGCCTCCCCGGCGAGCGAAACCGCGTCGGCCTTGCGCACGGCGTCGTACTGCGCCTTGGTCAACGAAATGACGCCGCCGTGTTTCGTGCTCGGCGCCATGTAAAAATCCGGACTGTCGAGCTGCTGCCACCCCGCCGCGCTGTCGAGGTCCGTCGAGACCATC
>JAIRML010000279.1 GCA_031258665.1 Oscillospiraceae bacterium
GTGTCTGTATTGAAGGATTCCATGCGCAAGATGCCGATCTTCAGGTCCTTGAGAGATTTTTGCAGATTCGAAAGAAAGCCGTCAAAGTCGAGCTGCAGATTGAGGGAATTTTTGGCATATTCTGTGCCGGCAAGATGCCCCGCCGCCCGAAAAAATTCGTTTGCCTTTTCCAGACCAAGGGACTGACTCAATACGTCCAGCATGGTGTACTGCATCAGACGGTACACAAGCACAGGCATTTCCTCACCAAGGTCGCCACGGCCTTCTCTGATATCTCCCATATTTTTCCATGAAAAGTGGGCGTGCGGACTATCGTTTTTGAACACATTCACAATAAAACTACCTCCTGTTTTTTAGCTGATGCAACATATTGTTTGACACAGCCACGGCCGTATCACTTCATATATCGTACCAAAAACGTATTGAGAAGAGGAGCTTCGGCTGATATTTACACAAATCCGTCCAACTGTCCACACAGTATTATTATACCAGGCGGAGGATTGGGTGTCAAGAGCCGCCGCCAAATCCGGGCCGCTTGCGCATGTGCGTAAAGTGCCAACCGGAGTCCGCCCGCACACGCGGCGAGACCGAAAGATCCAAAAATTTAAAAAAATTTACATGCAATGGATCACACAAAAGGCGGCGACAGCTTTGGCTGTCGCCGCCTTTTGTGTGATAGAGAACGGCGCGCTCACGCGGCCTTTGCGCTTTTCCGCTTCTGCCACATGGTCCACAGCGGGCCGGCGATACAGATGGTGGAGTAACAGCCGCTGATGGTGCCGATGCTCATGGGCAGCGCAAAGCTGGTGATGGAGTCGAGGCCGTTGCCGGCGGCGAAGATATAGACCAGCGCCACACTGGCGAAGACGGCCAGGTTGGTGTAGAGGGAGCGGGTGAAGCTCTGCGAGATGCTCCGGTTTACCAGAGTCTCCACGGGCTCGTTCTTGTTCAGCATCGTGTTTTCACGGATGCGGTCGTAGATGACGATGGTGTCGTTGATCGAGTAACCCAGGATCGTCAGTGCCACGGCGATGAACGAGTCCCCAATGGGGATCCGGAAGATGACGAAGGTGAAGAACACGACGAAGACGTCGTGGAACAGCGAAACCAGCGACATGACGCCGGCCGAGAGACCGTGGATCTTCCGGAAGCTGAACGCCACGTACAGGATGATGAGCAGCGCCGAGAGCAAAATGGCGATGGCGCCGTTTTGCAAGAAGCGCCGCCCAAAGAAGGGGGCCACGTTGTTGATCTCGGCCATCTCGAAGGATTGCTCCGGGTAGCGCGTCTGCAGCGCCTCGGTGACGCGCAGGGTGTCTTCGTTGGTCAGAGTTTGGTTGCCCGCCATATTGAGGACCAGCTTCTTCTCGCCGGTGGCGAAGTCGGTGGTGATCTGCGCCGTGACCAGGCGGCCGCTGAGGGCCTCCGAGGCGGCTCCGGCCGCGTCCTCCGCGTCCAGCGCGATGGTTTCCGACATCGTGTATTTTAAGATTGAGCCGCCCGTGAACTGGATGTCGAGCCGCACGCCGTTCACGAAGATCATGATGACGCCGAGCAGCGCGATGCCGCCGGAGATGAGGAAGTATGTCTTGCGCTTCTCAAAGAACGGGAAGATCCTGACCTCGCGCTTTTCGAGGGAGCGCTTGGAGAGGAAGACAGCCGTCTTGCGCAGCGGCGCGTATTGGGTGAGGGAGAAAGTCATGAGCCGCGTCGCCAATACGCCGGCCACGAAGTTCATGATGATGCCGAAGAGCAGGGTGTAGGCGAACGAGAGGATGGCGCCCGAGCCGAAGAACAGCATGATGACCGCGACGATGAGCACCGTGATGTTGCCGTCGAACACAGACGAAAAGGCGCGCTGGAAGCCGAAGGTCACCGCCGAGGCGATGGATTTGCCGCTGCGCAGCTCCTCACGGATGCGCTCCGCAATGATGATGTTGGCGTCTACGCCCATGCCGATGGAGAGGATGATGCCCGCGATGCCGGGCAGCGTCACCGTGAGGTCGAAGCTCAGCAGGAACAGAAGCTGGCCCGCCACCTGGAGCAGCAGCGAGATGCTGGCCACCACGCCGGACAGCCGGTAATAAAAGATCAGCGCGAGGCAGATGAGGATGAACGCGATCAGGCCGGCGAGGACCATGACATCCAGCGCGTTGGCGCCGAGTGTCGGGCTGATCGCGCTGTAGTTGTTCGTCGTCATGCCGAACGGCAGCGCGCCGGAGTTGATCTGGTCGGCGAGGCGCTTGGCGTCCGCGCTCGTGAAGCTGCCCGTGATGACGCAGGTGTCGGAGTCGATGGCCTCCTGCACGGTCGGCGAGGAGATCATCGCGTCGTCCATATAGATGGAGATCTGCTGGTTGACGAGGCGCGCCGTGGCCTCGGCAAAGAGCGTGCGGCCCTCCGGTTTCAGTGTCAGGCGCACGAGGAAATTGGCGTTGGAGAGGGACTGGCTGCTCTCGTCCAACTCCGCGGTGGCGGAGTCCACGTGCTCGCCGCTGATGACAGTGGCCCCGTCGGGGTCTCTGAACGTGAGCTGTGCCATGCTGCCGAGCTCCTCAATGGCCGCGCCCGGGTCAAACGCGGTCTCGTCGGCCCGCCAGGGGTAGCGCACGAAGACAAAGCCGTTTTCGCTGTCGATCGTGACGTCGCGGTCCACGATATTTTTCTGGTCGAGACGGGTCTCGATGATCGTGCGGGCCATCTCCAGCTCCTGTTCGGTGGGGGCGCGGTTCAAGTCCTTCGGGGAGAAGGCGACGTCGACGCCGCCCCGGATGTCGATGCCGAAGCGCATCTCCGAAGCGCCTTTCAGGTCGAGAGGGTAGAGCTCAAACCCAAAGAATGCCACGTAGGTGAGCAGCAGCGTCACCACGAGCACAAGGGGAAAGAGATATTTTCTTCTCATGACATTCACATCTTTCGTCTGTAAATTTTGGGTAGATTTCGGCGGCCTGCCCGTTCGCGGAAGCGGCGGCCGCAAATCGATCGCCGGCCCTCTCAGGCGGGCGGCGCGTGCCCGCCCAAGAACTGGGCCAGGACAGAGCGGCGTTTGGCGGGGGCCGCCGCGCGGGCCGGCCGCGTCCAGCAAAGGGCCCCGAGCCCCGCGGACAGCAGCAACGCCGCGCACAGCGCGGACACCCGGTGCCGCAGCGCCCGGGCGGCTTGGTTGGCGGCGAAGTATCCGGTGCAGAGGAAAGCGGACGCCTGCCGAAAACAGAGCTCCGCCTGAGAGGCGGCGCCGACAGCGCTCACCGGCGACGGATAAAACACCGGGCCCGCGCCGGGTACGAGCGGTTCGGAGGCATCCGAACCCGCGGCCGGGCGTTCGGGCAGCGTGAGGAATGGGAGTAAAACCAAGGCGATGAAGAGCAGGGCCAACAACGGCCACGCGCAAAGACGCATCCCTTTTCGATACACACCCCGCACCCCCTCGGAACAGTTGTCAATTGTCAATGGCTGCCTGTCGCGGGATACCACTATATCTTGTGGCAAGCCACAAGATATAGTGGTTGAATTGCGAAAAAACAGCAGGACAAGCCCAGCCTTTTCGGCTGTTTTTACCACTCACAAATTTTATCATACTACACGCGCGGGCATAAATCAACAAAAAATCTTGTCTGGCCAGGGCAATCGCATAAAAAACGACAGACAGGCAAGGGGGGCTGGAAGAGGGTAGCGAGGGGAAAGATGTGACGACAGTGTGCGCACATAGAGAGGGGAAACACAACCGAGGGAGTAGA
>JAIRML010000290.1 GCA_031258665.1 Oscillospiraceae bacterium
CGAACCAGTGCTGCGCGTGCGGCGGGAGGTTGCGGATGGCGGTGTCCTGCCCGTCGTAGGTATAGGGGCTCGCCATGGCTCCGAAGACGGCGAGAAGCACAATACAGCCCAGCAGCACAAGCCCGAACAGCGCGCGCCGGTTGCCGCAAAAACGCTGGCAGACGTCCTTCGCAAAAGACTTGCTCTCCATGGCGATGAACTCGCCGTTCTTCTGTGACGCGTCCAACGGCAAAAACAGGGTTTTCAAATCCACAACGCCCGCCCCCCAACGTGGGTTGCCCCTGCAACCCATAGCCAAAATCCTATCGGGTGATCTTGATGCGCGGATCCACCAGCGGGCAGACCACGTCGCACACGATGTTGCAGAGGATGATCAGCGCGCCGACGAAGATCGTCAGCCCCATGATCACGGTGTAATCCCGGTTGGAGACCGAATTGACGAACTCCTGCCCGATGCCGGGGATTGTGAAGATGCTCTCCACCACAAAGCTGCCCGTCATCAGAAAGGCGATCATCGGGCCGGAGTTTGTGACCACCGGGATCAGCGCGTTTTTTAAGATGTGCCTGAAGAGAATGGTGGACTGCCGCAGCCCCTTCGCCCTTGCCATGGTCACATAGTCCATGCGCATGGCCTCGGTGAACGTTGAGTGCACCAGGCGGGAGATCTGGGCCACGGGGTACACCGCCAGTGTCACCACCGGCATCACATAGTGTCTCGGCGTGTCGAGCCCCAGCGTGGGGAACCACTTCAGCCACACGCCGAAGACCAGCAGCATGAGGATGGCGAAGATAAAATTCGGCACACTGATGCCGAGCGTTGAGAGCGACATCAGCACACTTCTGACAATCTCCCGCTTGCTGACCGCCTCCCAGACGCCGATGACGATCCCGAAAAACAGCGCCGACACGTAGGCGGTCAGCCCGAGTGACATCGTGGCGGGCGCGCCTTTGGCGATGAGCGAGACAATGGAGACGCCGGGCTTTTTGAACGAGGTCCCCAAGTCCCCCTGCAAGAGCTTTCCGAAATAGCGGAAATACTGCTCGTGGATCGGGAGATTCAGCCCGTATTCCTCCGCGAATTTTTCCAGCGTCGCCGTGCTGACATTGTCCCCTTCAAACGGGTTGCCAGGCATCAGCCGCGTCAGAAAAAATGTCACCGTGATGAGTACGAACAGCGTCACCACCCCGATGAAACACCGTTTTGCAATGTATCTGACCATCGCCGCTCCCCCATCCGCCTCAACAATAAAAAAGCCGAAGCGCAAGCGCTTCAGCTTCATTGCTGATGTCAATGTTCCTTTGCTGCCATGCCTTTGCCGTGAGGCTCTCCGGCGCCGTCGCGCGGCCGCGGACCCTGCGGCAGCCCGCGCGCCTTTCGGCGCAGGTCACGCATACCCGCCAGATAGACGGCCCCCACCACCGCCACGGAGCAGACATCCGACACCGCCGTGCTGTAGAGGACGCCGTCCAGCCCGAAAAACCGGGGGAGCGTCAGCAGCGCGGGGATGAGAAAGAGCCCGTTGCGGCAGACGGAGATGAAGGTGGCGACCCGGGGCTTTCCGATGGCCGAATAGTACATGGAGGAAAGCGTCTGGAACCCCACAAACAACATGAACAGTTTGCTCTTGCGCACAGCCATCGCGCCGTAGGCCAAAATGGCGACGTCGCCGCTGCTGCTGAACAGGGAGAACAGCAGCGAGGGCGTGAACATCATCAGCGCCCAGATCGCCGCGGCGGCCGCGCTGGCCAGCGCCTGCCCGACGAGAGATGTCTTGCGCACCCTGGGATAATTTTTTGCCCCGTAGTTGTAACTGATGATGGAGGAGATGCCGTTGTTCATCCCCATGATGATCATCAGCGCGACGTTTTCCACCGTGGCGATGACGGACACCGCGGCAATGGCCAAGTCGCCGCCCTCCGCGCCCAGCGCCGCCGGGGCATGGCGCATCAGCGCATTGTTGATGAGCAGATTTGTGAAAAAACTGAGCCCTTGAAAGATGGCCGGCGCGAGCCCCATAGAGAGCACCCGCCCAACCTGCCGCCACGCCAGCGCACGCAGCCCGCGCCAGCGCACGACGCTCTTTCGGCGGACAAAATAGGAGAGACTGCATATGGCGCCGACACACTGCGAAAACAGCGTCGCGAGGGCCGCGCCCCGTACGCCCCACCCGAAGAGAACGATGAACAGCGCGCCGAGCCCCACATTGACGAAGTTCCCCAGCACAGAGACGACCATGGAATAGAACGTGTTCCCTTCCGCCCGGATCACGGAGGCCGCGGCCTGGTTCACCACCTGAAAGATATGCCCGAACGCTGAGATCCGAAGGTACTGTACGGCCGGCGCAAACAGGGCGCTGGTCTCGTTGGCCCCGCAGAGACGCACAAGCTGCTCGGCAAACAGAAAGTAAACGAGCGAGATCGCAGCCGAGGCGGCGGCGGAAAATGTCAGGATATTGGTGAAGGCGGCGTCGGCCCGTTTGCGGTCTCCCGCCCCCAGTGAGAGGGAAATCAGCGCGGCGCCGCCGATGGTGATCATGACGGAGAGCGCCGCGATCAGGTTGTTGAGCGGAAAGATCAGCCCCATGGCGCCCAGCGCGGCGCGGCTTACATATTTCCCCAAAAATGCGCGGGAGATGATGTTGTACATGGCATTGCTGAGGTTGCCGCAGATGGCCGGCGCGGACATCGCTAAAATCAGGGGGATGAGGCGGGCGCTGCCCAACCGCCGCGCTCTTTCTTCCGATGTCATGGGCCTGTCCCTCCCCGCGCCCGGCCCCGCGATTTGGGAGACACCGGGTCCACGTTTCCATGGGGCACAGGACCTCTTCCCAGGCCGGTCCTCGTCTTTGAAAACACTTACAAGTTAAACACATATAATTTTATTTGTCAAGATGTTTTTTAAAAATAAAATTTTTTCATGTGAGAAATTTCATTTTTAATGTGAAAATCCGCTATTTTCCCAGATTGTGGCATTAATTTTGCATGATCTCTCGATTTTATTTTCATTTTTATTCTGCGGGGGCATAAATTTTTTCATACATGTATAATTTTATTGACAAACTTCTTTCGGCAGTCTATGATGGATATGACGAACAGAAAAAGGATGTGAGGCGCATGAAAGTCGCGATTTTGCTGTCAAAATCTACCAGTATCGACATCACGCCGGAGGAACTGACGGCCGAGTGGCAAAAGATCTCCGCGATCGACGGCGTGGAATTTTTATTTCTCCCCTACGACCGCCGCCCCACCGGCCGGGAGGTGGACGAGCGTGTCCCGACGGACACGGAGGCGCTTTTCGGCGTGTGGATTCAAGAGGAGTACTTGCACGAGGACTTTTTCGCGCGCCATCCGAAACTCCGCTATGTCGCCACGCTGGCGCACGGATACGGCGAGATCGACTTTGAGATGACGCGCCGGCGCGGTGTCACGGTCACGAACACCGCCTACGGCGATACGACGATCGCCGAATATGCCTTTGCGCTGCTGCTCGCCCTCTGCCACCGCGTGGAACTGCACAGCGAGCATGTAAAAAACACGCGCTGGTGGGAGCCGGGCGCGCCAAAATACATGTACTCGCTGACCCCGCGAATCGAGCTGCACGGCAAGACCTTTGGCATCCTCGGTCTGGGCAAGATCGGCCTATGCGCCGCGCGCATCGCGCGGGGGTTCGGCATGAAGGTGATCTCCCACTCCCTCTATGTGCAGGAGGGGCCCGCGTTTCAAGATATCGCGCAGGTGTCGCTCGATGAGTTGTGCGCGCGCTCGGACGTACTCTCTGTCCACGCCCCGCTGACGGCGCAGACCCGCGGCATGCTGAACCGAGCGGCCTTTGCCGCGATGCGCGACGGCGTGCTGCTGCTGAACACCGCCCGCGGACAACTGATCTGCGAGCCGGATCTCATTGAGGCTCTGAAGAGCGGAAAGGTGGGGGGCGCGGGGCTGGACGTGCTCTGCGAGGAGCCGCCCACCGGGCCGAACGAACTGCTGACATTTCCCAATGTCCTCATCACCGGGCACATTGCCTGGCTGCCCAAGACCTCGCGGATGCGGCAGGTCTCGCTGGCGATCGACAACTTCAGAGCCTATCTCGCGGGCCGACCTGTCAGTGTCGTGAACGGGCCTTTCTGACAGCCATGCGATACAGCAAAGGTGTCGAGACCCGGGGCAACATCATCCGCGCCGCCACTGAGCTCTTCTACGAGATCGGCTACCGGGCCACGACGGTCCGCCAGATCTCCGAGCGGGCCAACACCAACCTGGGCCTCATGAAATATTATTTCAACAACAAAGCCGAGGTGGCGCAGACCGTCTACCGCAAGGTGCGCGACGGTTTTGACGGCCTCATCGACACCGCCGACCTGCGGCCGGATACGGCGGATATGTTTCTCTTTTCCAGCGCGCTGGAACTCTATCTCTGTCTGGAGAGCCGGCCTTACGGCCGCTTTTATTATGAGATCTCCGGGGAGACGGCGGTCCGCGCGCGCATCGAGGGCATCATCACGGATGTCCTGATGAAGTACGCGCTGGCCAAGGGGACATCCCCGGATTCTTACGTGATTTTGGCCTGCACCTCCATCGCGGCCATCAAGCCGGCGATCGTCGGCTATGTGACGGGCTGTCCGCCGGGGCGGGCAATCCCCACGCAGGAGTGCCTGCA
>JAIRML010000057.1 GCA_031258665.1 Oscillospiraceae bacterium
AGATCGAACTGTGGAACCACGGCGACCTGCAGCCGGAGGATGTCTACACAAACGACTTTGTGCCGAAAGACGCGCCCGCGTCCGACGCCGCGCTCACCTGGAACGGGTGACCGGACGCCCGGAAAACCCCTAAATCACCGATGTGTGACGCGGCTATGACGTCAGTACCGAAAGAGGCACGACATTGACACCGTCCGGCCTGCGGTGGGCGAATCCATTTCCGGTAATCACGGTCAGCGCGGCGGGTGCTTTCACCTTTTCTGTGTCTATTTTTGCGGAAAATTTCAGCAGATTGATGGCCGCTTCGTCAGCGGCGCCCATACCGAGTTTGATTTCAAACGCGCCCCAGGTCCCATCGGCGTACTCGACGACGGCGTCTATCTCAAGCCCGCGCGAGTCGCGGTAGTGAAACACCTTGCCGCCCTTCGCGTCTGCGTAAATCCGTAAATCTTTTATGACGAGGGATTCAAACAACAGACCGAAATAATTCAGATCGGCCGTCAGCTTGTCTATAGAGAGGCCCAGCGCGCCGACCGCCAGCGACGGGTCGGCGAAATGGCGCTTCGGGGATTTGCGCAGCATATCCGACGAACGGATATGCGTGTTCCAGGCGGGGAGATTTTCTACCGCCATCAGGCGTTCGAGCGCCGTGAGGTATGCCACGGCCGTTTCGTCGTCCATGCCGCCGTCGCTGCCCCCGGCGTCCTTCGAGAGCGCGGTAATGGTCACCTCGGTGGAGATGTTCCGCGCCAGCGATTGCAGCAGGCGCATCACCTTGTACGGATCCCGGCGCTTGCCGGATATACGGCTCAAGTCCACTTCGGCGATCAGGGAAACGTAGTCGCTCACAAAGCGCAGTCCGTCCGCCGAGCCCGCACCGATTAAACCCGGCCAACCGCCGAGTGTAATCTTTTCCGCAAGTTCTCCAAGATCGAACGCCAAGGGTTCGGAAGACGGCGCTTCTCTCCGCATAAGCGCGGCAAGACTGACCTCACCTGTTGACCATCCTCTCTCAAAGAGCGACATGGGGCGCATCTTCATTACCGAGAACCTTCCGGCGCCGGAATGCCGCCGCGCCTTATCGTCCGGTGCTGCGGAGCCTGTCAATATAAACTGGCCTTTCTGCTTTCGTTCGTCCACTTCGTGCCGTATGTAATTCCATATCTGGGGGTACTCCTGCCATTCGTCAAGCAGGCGCGGGACGGCGCCAAGGAGCACACTTTGGGGGTCTATTTCCATTTTGATCCGCACCTGCTCGTCGGCGTCGAACCTTACAACGCTGGCCGCCACTTGTTTTGCGGTCTCTGTTTTGCCGCAGCCCTTCGTCCCCTCAATCAGAACGGCGCCTGCGCTCAGCAGGCGTTCGGCAAGCGCCTTGTCCATCAATCTTTTTTGGTAATCCAAGATCCTGTCACCTCGCTGTTGCCCAGTTGGGCGCCCCTCAAAACTTCTGCCCTATAGCATACCACATCATCCGCTAAATTACAAGTGATTTATCCGCTAAAATATTAGCGATATATTTTGTGTGCATTTACCTTCTTGTCAAAGGCGTCGTTGTGTGCTATGCTATAGCATGGGGAAAGAGTTGGCGACATAACCGCGCTGCAGAAAACGGAAGAGATCTGTGAGAAGAAGGAAGTAGAGAAAATGTTTTCGCTTTTGAGCAGAAGAGAGTTGTATTGCACATTTTCGCGCGAGGAATATGTCAAAGTCATAGATTTGCTGGGGATTCATAAGATTCATCATGTTGTGGCAACGAGTGACCGTCATCACCCGGTGGCCTACGCCGCGGGCGCGGAGGATGTCCACGCCCCGATGGGTGTGCTTGAGGAGAATCCGTTGACGCCGCAGGAGTACAGAATCTTTGTGCCCCGCAAGGAGTATGCGCTTGCGCAGAGCTTGCTCGCGCAGACGCCGGTGCGTTGAGGGGCCCGCCCCGCGCCGTTTGGCGTGACAGCTGAAATACCGGTTCCTGGCGCGGGAGACGCCGGGCGGGGCCGGGGTTTTGTTCTGTCCGCGCGGCGGTTGCGGCTAAACCAACACAGGAGGAATCGGTATGAAATGTCCGTATTGCAGCTTTCAGGAGAGCCGCGTCATCGATTCCCGGCCGACGGACGAGGGCGGGAGCATCCGGCGGCGGCGGGAATGCTCTCACTGCGGCAAGCGATTCACCACCTACGAAAACATCGAGAGTCTGCCGTTGATCGTGATCAAAAAAGACGGTTCCCGTCAGTCTTACGACCGCAACAAGCTCCTCAGCGGTGTCCTGCGGGCCTGTGAGAAGCGGCCGGTGAGCCTGCAGCAGATGGAGGCCCTGGTCGGCGAGGTGGAGCAGGTGTTGCAAAACAATTTGGAGCGCGAAGTCACCACGTCGCAGATCGGTGAACTCGTCATGGAGTGGCTGAAAAAGCTGGACGAGGTCGCCTACGTGCGGTTTGCCTCCGTATACCGCCAATTTGCCGACATCAAGACATTTCTCACAGAGGTCAACAAGCTGATGATGGACCGGACGTGAGCGCCCGCGTCACAGCACGGTCTCCAGGCTGGGGCGGTGGCCGCGGATCAGCGCGCGCAGTTGCGCCATGACAACGGCGCTGTCCGCCAGGTACTGCGCGCGGCCGGCCACAGAGGCCTCTGCGCGCAGTCGGTGCAGGCCCGTGCCCACCGCTTCGATGTCGGCGGCGGGGTAGAGCGCCTCAAACAGTCCGATCCGCGCCTCCCACAGCGACAGAGCGGCCTGGACGGCCGCGCGCGCCTCGTCCCGGCGCCCCGCGTCGGCGCACCCCGCGCCGGCGTCCAGCAGCGTCAGTATCCGGCCAAGGTCCGCCTCGGCGCGCGCGCCGACCCACAGCCCGGCGCCGATGAGCCCGGCCAGCAGTGTGCAGGCCAGCAAGATCCGCCTCATCGCTTTGGCTCCTTCGGCAGGCAGTAGACACGGTTTTGCTCGTCCACGATCAGCAAAAACGCCTCCCGCACGTCCGCCAGTCCGTTTTGTTTCAGCGCGTCGGCCAGAAACGACGGCGAGAGATTTCGCTGCGCGCAGTGTTCGCGCAGCAGCGCGCCGTCACTCACCAGGACAACGGGCAGGCCCGGGGCGGGCACGGTGGCGCCGACGTCGCGGCGGGTGGCGGGCTGGTGCGCCGGGTAGAGAATCGCGCTCAGCGTCCCGTTCGTCTCCAAAACGGCGTACTGTACCGTCGAGAGGTCTGTGATGTCCTTGGCGCGCAGGGCTTCGATGAGCTCGTCGATGGTCAGTCTGTTTTTGCGCAGCTCGCGCTGGAGAATACGCCCGTCCTTCATCAAAACGCTCGGCTTGCCGCACAGGAGTGCGCGAAACCGCAGGTTGGCGATCAAGGCGCCCGAGACGACCAGTGAGAGACACAGCAGCGTGGCGATGGGGACAAGCCCAAACACCAGAGGGCTGCCCAAATCCTGCATGGGCACGGCGGCGAGCTCCGACATGAGCAGGGTCACGACGAGTTCGGACGGCTCCAGCTCGCCGATCTGCCGCTTGCCCATCAGACGGAGAGCGGCGATGATGACGACATAGAGGATCACTGTGCGCAAAACGGCCACAAGCAAGGCGAAACACCACCGGTATTGACAGAATTGAGAATTGATTCCACTGCAAAAAAGCGAATGACACAATATTCAGTATAATAAAACTTTCCCAATTCGTCGGACTATAGGCGGCTAGTCCGACATGGGGATCTTCCTGGGGCGCCCTCTTGGACGCTTGGGCTTTTCGACGGCAGGCTGCTCCTTTTTAGGTCTGCC
>JAIRML010000134.1 GCA_031258665.1 Oscillospiraceae bacterium
CGCCGCGCGCCGCGCCGGGCAGCTTGTCCGGCCCCTGTTTCTTGGGGTTGGACGCCGGCAGCACGACGATCAAAGCGGTGCTGACCGACGGCGACGGCCGCATCGCCCACACCCACTACGCCCCAAACCAAGGCGCCCCGCTGCAGGCGGGCGCCCGGATCTTGCGGGAGATCTACCAGATCCTCCCCCCGGGCGCCTACATCGCCCGTGCCTGCGTCACCGGTTACGGCGAGGCGCTGCTGCGCCGCGCCCTGTGCGCGGACATGGGCGAGATCGAGACCCTGGCCCACATCAAGGCGGCGCAGGTGTTCCGGCCCGACGCGGACTTCATCTTGGACATCGGCGGGCAGGACATGAAATGCATGCGGCTGAAAGAGGGCATGATCGAATCGATCTTCCTCAACGAGGCCTGTTCTTCGGGGTGCGGCTCGTTCATCTCCACCTTTTCGGCCTCCCTGGGTCTGCCCGTGGAGGACTTCGCCGCCGCCGCGGGCGCGGCGGACGCCCCCGTGGACCTCGGCACCCGCTGTACGGTGTTCATGAACTCGCGGGTCAAGCAGGCGCAGAAAGAGGGCGCGTCGGTGGGGGACATCTCCGCCGGCCTCGCCTACTCGGTGGTGCGCAACGCGCTGTACAAGGTGATCGGCGTCAAGAGGCCCTCCGACCTCGGCCTGACGCCGGTGGTGCAGGGCGGCGCGTTTTTAAACGACGCCATCTTGCGCGCTTTCGAACTCGTGGCCGGCCGGGAGGCCGTACGTCCGGACATCAGCGGGCTCATGGGCGCCTACGGCGCGGCGATTCTCGCGCGGGAACGCTGGCGGGGCGGCGTCTCCGCGTTGCTGCCGGCGGACCGGCTGGACGAGGCGCTGCCGGAACGGACCGCCGTCGTCTCCTGCCGGGGCTGTTCAAACCGCTGCAAATTGACCGTCTCGCATTTCCCCGGCGGGCGGCGGCTTGTCTCCGGCCACCGCTGCGAACAGGGCGCGCGCCTGAGCGGACATACGGACCCGGCGCCCGAGGCGGCGCCCGACTTGAGCGCGTATAAGTATGAGCGGGTCTTTGCTTACACGCCGCTGCCGGAGGCGCAGGCCCCCCGCGGCGTTGTTGGGTTGCCGCGCGCACTCAACATGTATGAAAATTATCCCTTTTGGTTTACACTGTTGACGACATTGGGGTTTTCCGTGAAGCTCTCCGGCCGTTCGGACCACGCGCTGTTTGAGCGCGGCATGTCCACGATCCCCTCGGAGAGCGTGTGTTACCCGGCCAAGCTGGCGCACGGGCACATCCAACAGCTTCTCGACGACGGCGTCAAGACGATTTTCTTCCCCTGTGTCCCTTACGAGCGCCGGGAAAATGAGGAGGCCAACAACCATTACAACTGCCCGATCGTCACCTCCTACCCGGAGGTGATCGGAAACAACATCGACGCGCTGCGCGCCCGGGGGGTGACCTTTCTCAACCCCTTCCTCTCCCTGCACCACACCCGGGCACTGCCCAGCCAGGTCGCGAAGGCCTTCGCGGCCTTCGGCGTCACCCGCCGGGAGGCGAAAGCCGCGCTGCGGGCCGCCTTCGCCGAGCTGGACCGCTGTCAGGGCGACATCCGTCAAAAGGGCGACGAGACGGTCGCCTGGCTGGAGCGGACGGGCCGGATCGGGATCGTGCTGTCCGGGCGCCCCTACCACGTCGACCCGGAGGTCCACCACGGTTTGCCCGGTCTGCTGATCTCTCTGGGCTTTGCCGTGCTCACCGAGGACTCCGTGAGCCACCGCGCCCGCGTCGCGCGGCCTCTGCGCGTGTTTGACCAGTGGATGTACCATACCCGGCTGTACGACGCGGCCCAGTTTGTCACCACCCATCCGCAGCTTGAGATGGTACAGCTCAATTCCTTCGGCTGCGGGCTGGACGCCATCACGTCCGACCAGGTGCGCGAGATCCTGCAGCGGGGCGGGAAGACCTGTACGCTGCTGAAAATCGACGAGATGGGAAACCAGGGCGCCGCCCGCATCCGCATGCGATCCCTCAAGGTGGCCCTTGAGGAGCGCGCGCGCCGCGCCGCGCCCCCGGGCCGGGCCGGGCCGCCCGCGCCGGCGCGCGTGGCCTTTACCGGCGAGATGCGAAAGGCCCACACGATCCTCGCGCCGCAGATGTCGCCCGTTCACTTCACGCTGGTGGAAGCGGCGTTGCGCCGCGCCGGTTACCGGTGCGTGGTCTTGGAGAAAACCACGCCCAAGGACATCGAGGTGGGGTTGCGCTACGTGAACAACGACGCCTGTTACCCCACGCTCATCGTGGTCGGGCAGCTCGTGAACGCGCTGCTCTCCGGGCGCTACGACCCGGACAACACGTCCATCTTTCTCACCCAGACCGGCGGCGGCTGCCGGGCCACCAACTATGTGAGCTTGCTGCGCCGCGCGCTGGAGGCCGCCGGCTTCCCTCAAGTGCCGGTGGTGGCGCTGTCGATCGGCGGATTTGAGAAAAACAAGGGGTTGCGGCTGTCTGTGGGTTTGCTGGACAGCGCGGTCAAATCCATCGTCGTCGGCGACCTGCTCAACCAGGTACTGTTGCGCACGCGCCCCTACGAGGCCGACCCCGGCGCGGCGGGCGCGCTGTGCCGGGCCTGGTTGGCGCGCGCCGTCGCGTACTTTTCCGGGGAGAGCCCCCACACCTACCGGACGCTGCTGCGCGGGATCGTCGGCGACTTCGAGGCGCTGCCCCTGCGCGACATCCCGCGCAAGACCCGGGTGGGTCTGGTGGGAGAGATCTTGGTCAAATTTCACCCCGACGCCAACAACAACGCCGTGGACATCATCGAGAAAGAGGACTGCGAGGCCGTTGTGCCGGGGCTGCTCGGGTTTTTCCGGTACTGTTTTTACAACAATGTGATCCGTTGGAAGATATTGGGCGCCTCTTGGGCGTCGGCGGCGGCCATGAACGCGCTGCTCTGGGTCATCGACCGCTACGAGGCCCCCTGCCGGCGTCTGCTGCGCCGGTCCCGGCGGTTCTCCGTCGGCGACACCGTCCGCCAATTGGCCGAACGGGCGCGGCCGGTGCTCTCGCTGGCCAACCAGTGCGGCGAAGGCTGGCTGCTCACGGCCGAGATGCTGGAGCTCATGGAGGGCGGCGCGAAAGGCATTGTCTGTGCCCAGCCCTTTGCCTGCTTGCCGAACCATGTCACGGGCAAGGGGATGATCCGCGAATTGCGCCGCCACTTCCCCCACGCGAGCGTCGTCTCGGTGGACTACGACCCCGGCGCCTCCGAGGTGAACCAGCTCAACCGCCTCAAGCTGATGATATCATCCGCGAAATCGCCCACGAAAAACTGACGTTTATTTGTTGAAAAACTTTGCTTTTCAACAACACGGGGGTTGGTTCGGGG
>JAIRML010000172.1 GCA_031258665.1 Oscillospiraceae bacterium
AAAGCCGGCGAACGCCTGCCGGCGGGCGCCGGCCTCGGACTCCTGCCCCATGCTGGCCCAGACGTCCGTCACCACGATGTCCGCGCCCAGGGCTGCCGCCCGCGGGTCGCGGGAGAGCCGGAATTGGTCTCCAAACGCCCGGGCGAACGTCAGCGCCTCCGGCGCGGGGTCGTACCCGGCCGGCACGGCGAGCGACACCGACATCCCCGCCGTGAGCGCCCCGACGGTCAGTGAGTTGCACATGTTGTTGCCGTCCCCGATGTAGCAGAGCGTCACGCCCGCGAGTGCACTCAGCCGCTCCCTCACAGTCATCAGGTCGGCCAGCACCTGACAGGGGTGGGACAAATCGGTCAGCCCGTTGATGACGGGAATGGAGGCGTGACGGGCCAGGTCCTCCGCCGTGCGCTGGGCGAATGTGCGGATCATGACGCCGTCCAGATAGCGGGAGAGCACGCGCGCCGTGTCCTCCACAGGCTCGCCGCGCCCGATCTGCAGGTCGCTCGAAGAGAGAAACAGCGCCTGCCCGCCAAGCTGGTACATGCCGGTCTCAAACGAGACCCGGGTGCGGGTGGAGGCCTTCTCGAAAATCATCCCCAGCGTCTTGCCCTCAAGATGCCGGTGCGCCCGCCCGTGGCGCAGGTCGTACTTCATCTGGTCGGCCAGGTCCAGGATGCCGGTGATGTCCTCCTTCGTGAGATCGAGCATCCGCAGCAGATCTTTTTTCATGGTGTCCCCTTCCTCGCCCCGGCGCCCCGCCGGAGGATCGGTGTTGTTAAGGCGGCCCCGCCCTCGGCGCGGGTCACGCGCCGGATATGCAAGCCGTTTGGCTTGCATATCCATCAGTCCGCCCCGGCGCGGGTCACGCGCCGGCCAGGGTGTTTTGGAAGATCGAGAGGCCGGCGGCGATGTCGTCGTCGCCGATGACGAGCGGGGGCAGCAGCCGCAGGGCGTCCTGCCCCGCGGTGAGGACGACGAGCCCCGCGCGCAGCAGCCTTTCCGCCCAGTCGCGGGGCGTCTCGCCCGGCGCCAGGGCCACGCCGATCATGAGGCCCGCGCCGCGCGTGCCGGTCACGCGCGGCAACCCCATCTCTGCGATGGCCCGCCGGATGGCAGCCCCCTTGGCCTTGACGCCGGGCAGGACCGGCGTCAGGATGTCCAGTGTGGCCAGTGCCGCCGCGCAGCACAGCGGTGTGCCGCCAAAGGTCGTCGCGTGATCGCCTGGGCCCAGCGTGTCCGCCGCGCGCGCGCCGGTCAGAAAACCGCCGAACGGCAGCCCGCCGGCGATCCCCTTGGCAAAGGTCACGACATCGGGTTCGACCCCCAGCGACTGAAACGCGAACCAGTCCCCGGTGCGGCCGACGCCGGTCTGCACCTCGTCGCAGAGGAGCAGCCAGTCCCGCTCACGGCAGAGCGCCGCCACCTGCCGGACATAATCGCCGTCCAGCGGCCATACGCCGCCCTCGCCCTGTATGGGTTCCAGCAGCACGGCGCACACATCGTCCGGCTGTGCCGCGAGGGCCTCAAAATCGCCCGGCGGCACATGCCGGAAACCCGCGGTAAAGGGGCCGAAGTGCCGGTGAAAAGTCTCTTGCCCCGTGGCGGCCAGCGTCGTGACCGTGCGCCCATGGAAGGAGCCGGAGAGCGCCACCACGGCGGACCGGTCCGGCCCATAACGGTCGTGGCTGTATTTGCGGGCCACCTTGATCGCGCCCTCATTGGCCTCCGCGCCCGAGTTCGCGAAGAAGACGCCGCGCAGGCCGGAGAGTGCGCAGAGACGCGCCGCCAGGCGCCCGCCCGGCTCGCTGTAGTAGAGGTTTGACACGTGCGCCAGCGTGGCGGCCTGCCGCGCCACGGCCTCGACCCAGGCGGGGTGCGCGTGCCCCACCGAGTTTACGCCGATACCGGAGGCGAAGTCGATGTACACGCGCTCTGCCGCGTCGTACAGCCGGCAGCCCGCCCCGCGCGCAAACGCCACGGGGAAACGCCCATACGTGGGGAGCACATGCGCCGCGTAAGTCTCAAAGATCTGCCTCATTGTCTCACCCTATTTCAAAATCATGGTGCCGATCCCTTCGTCGGAGAGCATCTCGATCAAAATCGAATGCGGGATACGGCCGTCGAGGATGTGGGCGCGCCGCACGCCGGCGCGCAGCGCCTCAACGCAGCAGGCGACTTTCGGGATCATACCGCCCCGGACGACGCCGCTCTTGAGAAGCGGCGGCACTTCCGAGAGCGTCACCATGGGGATCAGTGTGTCCTCGTCCCCCGGGACGCGCATGAGCCCGCGCACATCGGTCAGCAAGATGAGCTTTTCCGCCGCGAGGCGGGCCGCGAGGCGGGCCGCCGCCGTGTCGGCATTCACATTGTAGACGGCGCCCGGCGCCGTGCCGCCGGCCACGGTGGAGACGACGGGGATGTACCCGTTGTCCAGCGCCGTGATCAGGGGCGCGGGGTCGATGCTCTCGAGATCGCCGACGAGGCCGTGGTCCCCGTCGAGCTGCCGGGCGGTCAACAGGCGCCCGTCCAGGCCGGACAGACCCAGCGCCCGGCCGCCCATCTCGCCGATGAGCTGGGTGAGCGCCTTGTTTACCTTGCCGCACAGCACCATCTGGACGACCTCCATCGTCTCCTCGTCGGTGTGGCGCAGACCGTTGATGAAGCGCGGCTCTTTGCCGATTTTGGCGAGCATCTCGTTGATTTCCGGGCCGCCGCCGTGTACGACGACGACGCGGATCCCCACGAGGGAGAGGAGGACGATGTCGCTGATGACGGCGCACCGGAGCGCATCCTCCAGCATGGCGCTGCCGCCGTACTTGATCACCACAGTCTTTTTGCTGTATTCCTGAATGTAGGGCAGCGCCTCCGACAGCAACCGCGCCTTGTCGACGTTGGAGAGCATGGAGTCCATCCTTTCGGGGCGCGCCCGGTCCGCGGGCCGGGCGCGTTTGATTCCGCCTTTGCAATCGAATCGCGGGGGCCGACGCGTCAGGTCCGGTAGTCGCCGTTGATCCGCACGTAGTCGTAGCTGAGGTCGCAGCCGTAGGCCTCCGCGCTGTGGCCGCCGGCCCCGCAATCGACCTCGAGGGTGACCTCATCCCGGGAGAGAATGTCCTTGGCCAGCGATTCGTCGAAGGGCAGCCCCTCGCCGTCGCGGCAGACGACGACCCGGCCGGCCGCCGACAAAAATGCCACTTCCACGGTCTCCGGCCGCAGGGGCGCCCCGGCGTAGCCCAGCGCGCACAGCACGCGGCCCCAGTTCGCGTCGGCGCCAAACAGCGCTGTCTTGACGAGCGACGAGGTGATCACCGCCTTCGCGAGAACCTCGGCGTCCGCCTCACTGCCGGCGCCGCGCACGCGGCAGACCACCAGGCGGGTGGCCCCCTCGCCGTCCCGGGCGATGGCGCGCGCCAACGTCAGGTTGACGGCGTCGAGCGCCTCCGCAAACGGCGCGAAG
>JAIRML010000174.1 GCA_031258665.1 Oscillospiraceae bacterium
GTTGGACCAATTGGAGGCCGAGGGCTACGGGCGTCTGCCCGTCTGTATGGCGAAGACGCAATATTCGCTGTCCGACGATCCCAAGAAGCTGGGCCGCCCCACGGGGTTTTGCGTGAAGATCACCGGCGTCAGACTGTCGGCCGGCGCCGGTTTTGTCGTCGTGTACACCGGGGAGATCATGACAATGCCCGGGTTGCCGAAACGGCCGGCGGCCGAGGGCATTGACATCGACCCGGACGGTGTTCTCAGCGGATTGTTTTGATGGGGGAGAGGGATACGGCATGAGCGGGCGAATGCGATATTTTATGGTGGTGGCCGACGGGATGGCCGACACGCCGCTGGCGGAACTCGGCGGACTGACGCCCTTGCAGTACCGGCCGCAGCCGCGGATGGCGGCACTGGCCGGGCAGGGCGGCCTCTTTCGGGTGCGCACAATCCCGGACGGCTTCGCGGCCGGGACCGAGACCGCCATGCCGCTGATCACCGGTTACGACACCTCCGTGCTGACAGGCCGCGGGCCCGTGGAAGCCTCCGGTATGGGCATTGTGCTGCCGGCGGGGCAGTTTGCCATGCGCGCAAACCTCGTGCGCGTGGCACAGGACGGAACACTGACGGAGGCCTGCCCGGACCTGTCGGATGAGGAAGGCCTCGCGGCGGGGCGGCTTTTGGCGGCAGACGCCGCGCTGACCGGCGAACTGGCGCGCATCGGGTGGACGTTCCACCCGCAGCCGGGGTTTCGCCAGATGATCACGGGTCCCATGCCGCCGCCCGCCGGGATGACGCCGCCCCACAATGTGCAGGGCGATGTCATCGACGACCACTGGCCCGCGGATGCGTTGGCGCCGGTGGTCCGGCGCGCGCGCGCGCTCCTGCGGGAGCGGGGCATGGCGCTCTGGCCCTGGGGGCCGGGCGCCTGGCCGCGTTATGAGCCTTTCGCGGATAAATTCGGTTTGTGTGGCGCGGTGATCTCCGCGGTACCGGTGGTGCGGGGCATGGCGCTGCTGGCCGGCCTTGAGGCGCCGGCGGTGCCGGGCGCCACCGGCACGCTGGAGACGGACTGGCGGGCCAAAGTGGACGCGGCGCTGCTTGCGGCCGCGCGCGTTCCGTTTGTGATGCTGCATCTGGAGGCCCCGGACGACTGCAGTCACGCACGAAACGTGGAGAGCGAGCTGAAAGCGATCGCCATGGTGGATGAGGCGCTGACCAGGTTGTGCGCGGGCGCCGAGAGGCCGTATCGGCTGCTGCTGCTGCCCGACCACGTCACCTCCACCGAGACAGGCCGCCACGGCGCCGAACCGGTGCCCTGGTGTGTCTACGACAGCGAACAACCGCCCGGCGCGCCCACCCCCTTCGTGGAGATAGACGAGGGCCCCGCCGCCGCCCCCGACGTACCGCTGCGCACCCTGCTGGGGCAGCTTTGAGGGGTTTTCCCCAAACGCTGAAAGGTCAAATTTTCATTGACAAGCGGCGCGTGTGCGCGTATAATGTTTAGCGTGCCTATTTTTTCCCTCATTTGGCCGGGATGGCGCGCGGGTGGTGTGTTCCATGAAATTGGCGTTGCGTGACGTGATCGAACAGCCGGGCGCGCGCGTGCCTTTTTGTTGTGAATTCGATCTGTCCAACATGGAATTCCCCTGGGGTCGCCCGTTTCGGGCGCCTGTCCGCGCGCGGGGCGCCGTGGCCAACACCGCCGGCGTGCTCACATTGACGGCTGCGCTGGAGGCCACGCTGTCGCTGACGTGTGACCGTTGCGCCGTGGCCTATGAGAGGGAGACGGTTCACCCCGTCGAAGTGGTGCTGGCCGAACGGCTGGCCGGCGACGAAGACGACGAGATCTACCTGCTGACGGGCGACGAACTGGCGCTTGACGAGGTGCTGGTTCCCGCGCTCGTGCTGTCGATGGAGATGAAACACCTCTGCCGTGAGGACTGTCAGGGCCTCTGCCCGCGCTGCGGTCACAATTTAAATGAAGGCCCGTGCGGCTGTCTGCCACCGGAAAGCGACGCGCGCTGGGCGGTTCTGCGGCAGTGGCGCCCTTAGCGGCGCGGCCCGCCGTCGCATCACCGACGTGGGTTGCACCTAACCCACAACCAAAATTCTTACTTTTTGTTACCGCTTCGCGGCAACGGGGCACTGAACAGAGCATTTGAAATTCCGAGAGCTGCCCTTTCGCGCCGGGTTTGGCCGGAGGAGGCGCGCTTCCGATCAAAGGTGGTGTTTTCATGGCTGTCCCCAAAAAAAAGACGTCGAAACAGCGCAAACATCTGCGCCGCAGCGCCCATTGGAAGTTGGAGACTCCGCTGCTTGTCGCTTGCCCCAAGTGCGGTGAGTTGAAGCTGTCGCACCGGGTGTGCCGCGCCTGCGGCACATACAACGGGCGCGATGTGCTGCATCTCGAAGACAAAAAGAAAAAGAAGGCGTGAGTGCCGGCGGCACAGAGACAACGGGCAGGGGCGGAGGAAGACTCCGCCCCTCAATGCAATCAGGGCCTGAACGACCCCTTATCTCCGGAGGAGGAAACCGCATGGCCGCCGTCATCACCGGCGTGGACGCCGGCTCTCCCGCCGCGCGCGCCGGCGTCGAGCCGGGGGAGACGCTGCTCTCCGTGTCCGGGCGCCCCGTCCGCGACGTGCTTGACTACCGTTTTTACACCTACGACGCCCGGCTGACACTGACGCTCGACCGGGCGGGGGCGCGGCGCACGGTGTCCGTGCGAAAGGCGGAGGGCGCGGACTTGGGTCTCACGTTTGAGACATACTTGATGGACACACAGCACCGCTGTCGGAACCGATGTGTGTTCTGTTTCGTCGACCAGCTCCCGCGCGGGCTGCGGCCATCCCTGTATTTCAAAGATGACGACGCCCGTCTGAGTTTCCTGCTGGGGCAGTATATCACGCTGACCAATCTGTCGGAGGAGGAACTGGGGCGCATCTGCGCGCAGCGCATCAGCCCGCTCCATATCTCGGTGCACGCCACAGACCCCGAGGTGCGGCGTTTTCTGTTGGGCAACCGGCGCGCCGGAGACTGCCTGCCGCGGCTGTGCCGGTTGGCGGAGTACGGCGTCGAGATGCACACGCAGGTGGTGGTGTGCCCGGACATAAACGACGGGGCGGTCTTGGCGCGCACCCTCGCGGACCTCACGGCGCTGTACCCGGCCGTGGCCAGTGTCTCTGTTGTGCCGGTCGGTTTGACAAAGCATCGCGCGGGGCTCTGCTCGATCACCCCCTTCGACGGGCCGCGGGCCGCCGCCGCGCTGGCGGCCGTGGATGCCGCGGCGTCGGCCTGCCGCCTGCGGCATGGCGTCGGCGTTGTCTATGGCGCGGATGAACTCTACCTGCTGTCCGGGCGGCCGCTGCCGGATGACGCGGCTTACGACGGGTACCCGCAGCTCGAAAACGGCGTGGGAATGATGCGGCTCTTTGAGACGGAATTTTTACAAGAATTAGAAAATACAGACATGCCCGGGTCCGTGGCCCCGTTCACATTGGCCACGGGCCGGGCGGCCGCCCCATTTTTGCGGAGGTTGATGGGTTGTATGGCGCGCCGCCTGCCGGCACTCCCTTTTGCGGTGGTCGCTGTGGAGAATCGCCTGTTTGGCCCCGGAGTGACCGTGGCCGGACTCCTCGGCGGGCGGGATCTGATTGCCGCGCTCGCGGGCCGCGTGACGGGCCGCCGCGTGTTCATCCCGCAGAGCGTGCTGCGCCACGACGGCGACGTCTGTCTGGACGACGTGTCCCCGGCGGACATCGCGCAGGCCATCGGCGCGCCGGTGACGCCGGTGCCGAACGACGGGGCGGCGCTGGTCAGAAACATTGTGTCGACGGGAGAATGTTCATGATTTTGCCACACATTTGGGGTACAATCGAAGAGAGACCCCATCGATAAAACCAACGTGGGCTGCCCGCAGCCCACAACCCAAAGTCTTGTTTTTTATTGCCGCAAAGCGGCAATAAGGTGCCAACGTGGGCTGCCCCCGCGGCCCACAACCCAAATTCTCGTTTTTTGTTGCCAAGAAAAGGGATGACGACAGGGGGGAGGGGGTGGCTGGATGCTGTCGCTGAAGGAGATTGCGCCCGGGGAAGACGCCGCGCCCGCTTTCGCGGTCCGCGAGGCGGTCTTTGTGCGTGAGCAGGGGGTTCCGCTCGCGCGCGAATGGGACGCCTGCGACCCGATTTCATTTCATGTCGTGCTGTACCGGGGCAACATGCCGATCGCCTGTGGGCGGGTGTACCGGGAGGGCGCCGCCGCGGTGTTGGGCCGCGTCGCGGTTTTGTCGGCGGAACGCCGCAAGGGGTGCGCGACGCGGATCTGCCGCGCGCTGATCGCCATTGCCGCGCGGCTGGGGGCGCGGAGGCTGACACTGCACGCGCAGACGCATGCGGCGCCTCTCTACGAGAAGCTTGGCTTCGCCCGCGTCGGGCCGGAGTTCCTTGAGGAGGGCATTGTCCATGTCCGGATGGACCGGGACCTGTGACGCGTGTGTGATGACCTTTGAGGCGAGGGCCTGCTTGGAGGCAGACGGCGCGCCGCCGGGCCGAGTGGACGGGCGGCGCGCGGAGGGGGGTGAAGTTCGTGGCAAAACCCGTGGTGGCCATTGTGGGGCGCCCCAATGTGGGCAAGAGTATGCTGTTTAACAAACTGGCGGGCCGCCGGCTGTCGATCGTTGAGGACACGCCGGGTGTGACCCGGGACCGGCTGTACACCGACTGTGAGTGGAACGGCCGATTTTTCTCTCTCGTGGACACCGGAGGCATTGAACCCCACACGGACGACGCTGTGCTGCGCTTCATGCGCACACAGGCGGAGATCGCGATTCACGGCGCCGACGTCATCATTCTGCTGGTCGACCTGCGCGCCGGCGTGACGGCCGCGGACGAGGCGGTGGCCCAGATGTTGCTGCGCGCGCGCCGGCCCGTGCTGCTCGCCGTGAACAAGGCGGACTCGACGGGGCCTGTGGACGCCGGCCTGTTTGAGTTCTATCAGCTCGGTCTTGGCGACCCGTACCCGATCTCCGCGCTCCACGGTCTCGGGACCGGGGATCTGCTGGACGCCTGTGTGGCGCTCTTTCCGGCGGAGACACCGGAGGAGGCCGGGGGGGAGTGCACCCGGGTGGCGATCATCGGCAAGCCCAATGTGGGGAAGTCGTCGCTCGTCAACCGGAT
Organism: Oscillospiraceae bacterium; assembly: GCA_031258665.1. Taxonomy (GTDB): domain Bacteria; phylum Bacillota; class Clostridia; order Oscillospirales; family UBA929; genus JAIRTA01. Next base: position 5,163 of record JAIRML010000174.1, read on the forward strand.
CTTGGGCGAGGAACGGGTTATTGTCAGCGACAGGCCGGGGACAACGCGTGACGCGGTCGACAGCGAATTTGAAAGCGAACACGGCCGGTACCTGCTGATCGACACGGCGGGGATGCGCAAACGGGCCCGCGTGGACGACAACATCGAATATTACAGCGTGCTCCGCGCCCGCATGGCCGTGGAGCGGGCCGATGTCTGCCTCATCCTGATCGATGCCGTCGAGGGTGTGACCGAGCAGGACACCAAGGTTGCGGGGTTGGCGCATGAGGCGGGGCGGTTGTCTGTCATTGTTGTAAATAAGTGGGACCTCGTGGAGAAGAACGAGAGGACGATGGCGCAAAAGCGCCGCGAGATCAAAGAACGACTGGCCTTTATGTCCTACGCGCCCGTGGTCTTCATCTCCGCGCTGACGGGGCAGCGCGTCGACAAGCTCTTTGTGAAGATCCAGTTCGTACTCGAACAGGGAAAAATGCGCATCGGCACGGGGCAGCTCAACAATGTGCTGGCCGACGCGCAGGCCCGCGTGCAGCCTCCCTCAGACAAAGGCCGCCGCCTCAAGGTGCTCTACATGACCCAAGCCGGCATTTTGCCGCCTCACTTCGTCGTCTTCGTCAACGACCCGCGCCTCTTTCATTTTTCCTACCGGCGTTATCTGGAGAATCAGATTCGCGCCACCTTCGGCCTCATCGGCGCGCCTGTTCGGATGACGGTGCGCCGGCGCGGTGAGGAGTAGCTTTGGCACCTTGCTGCCGCTTTGCGGCAGCAAAAAACAAGAATTTGGGTTGTGGGTTGCAGATGCAGCCCACGTTGGTAGGGAGGTTTTTATGGACTGGTGGAAAATTGTTCTCATCCTCGTCATCTCCTACCTGATCGGGAGCCTGAACATCTCAATTTTGGTGTCGCGTCTGTTTTTGCGGGTGGACATCCGCGACTACGGCAGCGGCAACGCGGGCAGCACCAACGCGTACCGCGTGATGGGGAAGAAATGGGCCGCCGTGGTGGCCGTGGGGGACATCCTCAAAGGCGTCCTCGCGGTCCTGTTTGGCTACTGGATGATGTCGGAGGCCGCCGGGGGCGGGGTGGGCCGTCTGCTGGCCGGGCTCGCCGTCATTTTGGGGCATGTCTTTCCCATCTTCTTTAAGTTTCGAGGCGGCAAGGGCGTCATGACCACCGCGGCCATTTTGGCCGTCGTGGATTGGCGGGTGTGCGCCGTTGTGTTGGGCGTCTTTTTGGTCACGGCACTGATCACGCGGTGGGTGTCGTTGGGTTCGATTCTGGCCGCCCTCTTCGTGCCGGTGTGCATGTACGGATTTCACCGGGGCGCGGGGCGGGAGACATGGATCTATGTGGTGCTCTCGGCCGTCATTTCATTCGTGATTATCTTTATGCACCGGGAAAACATTGGCCGCCTGCTCACGGGCAGCGAACGGCGTTTCACCTTCAAGGGCCGCGCGATGTTGGACACCATCAAGACCCGGACGATCGACATCCGGGACAAGGCGTCCACCAGGCTGAAGACCACCACGCGCAAACTGCGGGACAAGGCCCGCCGCGGCAAGCTGCGGCTGCACCACCGCAACAGTTACCATGCCCGGCGCGCGCGCCGGGGCAACCGCGCGCAGGGCGCGCGCCGCCACAAGAAAACCCATGCGAGAAATTTGAGAAAAAACATGAGGAAACGGCGCCTGGGCCGTATGGCCGGCGCGTGATGGTACCTTCTTGCCGCTTCGCGGCAAGAAAAAACAAGAATTTTGGGTTGTGGCTGCAGGGCAGCCCGCGTTGGGGGGAGCGCACATGCGGCGTATGGTTTCGGCGGGCGGGTTGATGCTGCCTGTGCTGGGGCAGGGCGCTTGGAACATCGGCGATGACCCGGCGCGCGCGGCGGATGAGACGGCGGCGTTCCGGCGCGGGTTGGAGCTGGGCCTGGACCTGATCGACACCGCCGAGATGTACGGGGGAGGGCGCTCCGAGGAGAGGATCGGCGGGGCATTGCGCGAGATCCCGCGGGGGCGTTACCTGCTGGTTTCCAAGTTTCTCCCGCAAAACGCCGCCCGCCCGGCCCTTTTTGAGAGCTGCGACAACTCCCTGCGGCGGCTGCGGACCGACTACCTCGACCTCTACCTGCTGCACTGGCGCGGCGATATCCCACTGGAGGAGACGGTCGACGGCCTGGAGGCGCTGGTCAAATCGGGTAAGATCCGGCGTTGGGGCGTTTCAAATTTCGATACGCCGGACATGGAGGCGCTGTGGCGCGTGCCGGCCGGGTCCCGCTGTGCGGTCAATCAGATCCTGTACCACCTCGGTTCCCGCGGGGTCGAGTACGACCTCCTCCCATGGTTGCGCGCGCACGGCGTCGCGGCCATGGCTTACTGCCCATTGGCGCAGGCGGGGCGGCTGCGGGGGGTCCATGGGGATCTTCTGACCAGCCGGGTATTGCGGGACACCGCGGGCAAGTACGGCGTCGGCGTTATGCCGCTACTGCTCGCCTTTGTGCTGCGGCAGGCGCATGTGACGGCTATCCCCAAGGCGTCCCGGCCCGCGCATGTCGAGGAAAACGCGAAGGCCCTGACACTCGCGGTCTCCGACGAGGACTGGGCCGCCCTGGACCGGGAATTTTGGCCGCCCACCGCCAAGATGCACCTCGACATCGAATGATCATTCGAATGGACAGAGGCAGAAAACCCGCTTATAACCACGAGTTATAGGCGGGTTTTCTGCCTCGCACAGGTCACTGCTTTGTACGGTTTGCGGCCAAGTCCGTGGACTTCGTGATGTCGATGTCCGCGTCATCCGGTCGTCCTCTTTGTAAAGAGAGAAAAACATCACCTCGTCGCCCTTTTTGCGATTGACAAGGAAATAGTCCGCCAGCAACTCGCTGTGCGTAGCAATGAAAATCTGCACCCCGTTACGCGACAGTTCCAGCAGTATCTCCACCAACTTGGGAACGAGTTCCGGGTTCAGGCTGTTTTCCGGTGATGTCAGAAATCGCTTTGCCGATGTCTTTCTGCGTCTTTGTTTGTTTGCTCGTGGGTACGTCCTGGGCTTTTATTTGCCCTCCGTTTCGAATAATCTTTGTTATTTTTTGCCGTCCTGCGCGTCTGCTTCCTCTATGGCCTGCACGATCATCTGCTGATTCCTCGTCTGTTCCCGATCACCGTACAATGGCTCGCCGAGGTCTCTCTCTATCCGGTCAATAACTGCTATCAATTCGGGAATGCTGACGGATGCTGTGTGCCAGATTTCAATGAAATCCACTTCCTCGTAATCATGGGCGATGACGTTCCTGGTCTTGCGGATTGCCGGCCAGGGGATTTCGGGTTGGCTCTTTCTTGCCACGTCAGACACTTTCCTTGTCAGTTCGCCGATATTGGCCAAAGTCTGTGTGACGGCACGCTTTACCATTTCATTATGAATGAACGCGTTATAATCCATCCCCGCGATGAATCCGCTCGTAAGCCGGGCTTCCTCACGCATCCTGTCGAAACACCGACGGTCGCGTATTTCCATAGCATTTCACCACCTTTTCAATTTGCAGGCGTGTCTTGGGGGAAAGCGGCAAACGCACAACATCCACCCCGTTCCGCAACGCGTCCTCCAATTCGCTGACAAGGCCGGCCCTCTCAAAAAGGCCGATATTGTCCGAATCGAACTCTACAAGCAAATCCAAGTCGCTGCTTTCTGTTTGCGTTCCTCTGGCATAGGAGCCGAAGTAGTAAGCGTTTCGTATCTGATATTTCGGCGCGGCCTGCCTGACCGCCCGGCAAATTTCTTCGTGTGTCAGCATTTCGGGCCTCCTCTTCTTCATTTTTATTATACTGCTTCAATACGGAGTTGGCAGAGAAGATCCGCGAATCGTCCCGACTCCGGCAAGGCGGGACAGCGGAGTCAAACAAGAAGCAAACCGCCAAGAATGAGCGGCGGCTGCGATTTCGCCCAAAGGTTCAAATGGGTTGCGGCGGTTGCACGGTCAGACCGCATAAATGTCCGCTCGCGTGGTCTTTTGTGGTCTGACCATCAACTGATACCGCTCCATCAGCGCCGCCACGCAGTCGGCTTCGCTGGTCTTGCCTGGCGTGAAACCGTACAGCCGCATCACGGCGCGGTCCAGGTTCTGGTGCGCTTTCAGCAGTTCCGGCGGCATGGTCAGCGGGTCGTACAGATCCGCGAGGCTCGCGGGCGCGAACTTCGCCCGCGCGTCGAGGATGCCCTGCGCCAGCTGGCCGATGTGCTCTTTTTGATCCTCCGTCGCGTCCGGCCACGGGAAATTGTTGTACACGATGTCTTTTGAATAGCGATACCGCATCTCAAGCCGCCCGCATATCGCGCGCACCCATGCCATATGCACATTTGACGTGAGTATGCCGAAGTGATAGAGCGTCGCGTTTGGGATGATCTTTACAAGGTTGCTCGCCAGAATTTCCGGCGGCAGAAATCCGATGGGGATATATCTGCGCTTCTCGGATGACACCTCTGGGACGACAATGTAACTGCTTGCCGGTATGTTTTCGCCTTGAAAACGAAGCGGGGTATCCGCAAGCTTTAATGTTGAAGCGCGCTTACTCTCCAGCCTAAAATCGCGGACTGCCTCGACGCGCTTCATGCACTCCGGCATCTGCCGCAGTTCGTTCAGCGGACAGTCTCTGAGCAGCAGGCAATACCGGAAATAGCCGTTGATGAACTCGTCGGAGCCGATCCATTTGCGGAAATACGGCGCGGATTTTGGCTCTTTGGCTATGAATGCGTTCATCTCAGCTTCGGTAAACAGATAGTGGCCGCCGTCGATCGGTTGATTGCCGATGCCGATCTCCGGCGCGTCGCACAGCGGCCGCTGGCGGCTCTCGATCAGCACGTTCGGCGCTTGGATGAGGTATGGGTTGATGTTCGGATCGGTTTGGGCGCGGCTGAACCCGACAATGACGCAATGGACGGCGGCTTTGCCCTTTGCCTCGTTGCTCCACTTGAACGTCGGAATCCCGAAGTTGATATGCACCCCGCTCGCAAGCAACGGCTTCCATAATATGGCGGGCTGCTCGCCCTGCGATATGCTGTTGGTGGAAACGAACGCACATCTGATCGCCGTTCCGATGGCATAGTCTGCGGCTTTTTTGTACCATGCGGTCACGTAATCGAGGTTGCCCGCGCCTTTCAGGTCGCCGAATGTGAATTGCATATCCGATTTCTGTTCGGCGGTCATCGTTCTCGCGCCGTTGAACGGCGGATTCCCGAGGATATACGCCAGCTCCTGCCTCGGGATCACCCGCTCCCAGTCGATCCGCAGCGCGTTCCCGCGGACGATCGTCGCGCTCTGCGCCAGCGGCAGGCGGGCGTAATACTGCCCGAACTGCTCCGACACGCGCAGATTCATCTGGTGGTCGATGAGCCACATCCCGACCTGCGCGATCTGGCAGGGGAAGTCCTCACATTCGATGCCGTAGAACTGCTCCACGCCGACTTTCAGCAGCAATGAAACGTCCAATAGCATCTGGAGGCCGCCATGCTGCATCTTCAGGATCTCAAGCTCCAAGAGGCGCATCTCCCTGTACGTGATGATCAGAAAGTTGCCGCAGCCGCAGGCCGGGTCGAGAAAATTCAATCGGCTGATTTTCTCGTGGAAGCGGTCCAGCGCGGCGGGGTCGGTTTTCACGCGGTCGAACTCGCGCCATAGCTCGTCCATGA
>JAIRML010000200.1 GCA_031258665.1 Oscillospiraceae bacterium
AATTATACCTTAAAATCCAATCAACTGTCAATTGTCCTTTTTTCCCAACTTCCGTTTGTTTCCCTTTTTTGACACAAAAAAGGCGCATATCAGCGCCGTTTTCCCCATCAGGCTCACAAACTAGAAGAGAACGCCGTCAAAAAAAATTTTGCGCGGCCGTTCAATCCCCCTCATTGTCAGTCAAAATGTTCCAATATTTTCAATATTTTGTATCCCTTCCGCCGTCACCCGTCCGCCGTCAGCCGCCGGATCGCCGCCTGGGCGGCGGCCTGTTCGGCCTCTTTTTTGCTGCCGCCGACGCCGCGGCCGATGGGGTTGCCCTCCAGACACACCTCCACCGTGAAACGCTTGGCGTGGTCCGGGCCGGAGGCCTCCACCAGGTGGTAGACATAGCTCCGGGGCGGGTCGCGCTGGAGGATCTCCTGCAAGGCGGTCTTGTAATCGGAGGAGCGCACCGGAATATTCACCAGCAAAAAGCGGTGTACGAACCGGCGCGCCGGTTCTATGCCGCCGTCTAAAAAGATCGCGGCCAGCAGCGCCTCCACCGCGTCGGCCAGCAGAGAGGGCCGGCGGCGCCCGCCCGTGACCTCTTCGCCCCGCCCCAGCAGCAGCGCCCCGCTCAGCCCGACGGCCGCCGCCGCGCCGGCCAGCCGGGCTTCGCACACGAGCGCCGCCCGAAGCTTCGTCAGCTCCCCCTCCGGTTTGTCGGGGTAGGCCCCGTACAGATATTCCGCCGTCAAAAAGCCCAGCACAGAGTCGCCCAAAAACTCCAGCCGCTCATTGGATTCTTTGCAGACGGCGCGGTTTTCGTTGTAGTAGGAGCTGTGCGTCATCGCGGTCCGGCACAGCAGGCCGTTTTGAAAGGCGTATCCGATCGTCTGTTCCAGCTTTGTCACGCGTCCGTCACCTTCAACTGTTCGATGTGTTCGACAATGGCCTCAATGACACCCGAGGACGCAAAGGCGGCCGCCTGGCGGACCGCCGAGGCCGCGGCGCGCGCGTTGGAGGCGCCGTGGGCCTTGATGACCGGCGCCGTCACGCCCACAAAGGGCGCGCCGCCGTGTTCGGTGTAATCGATCATTCGCCTGAAGGCCCCGAGCCCGTCCTTCACCAACAGCGCGGCCAGTTTCGTCCGTGCGCTGGCCTTGAACATCGCCTTCATCCGGTCGACAAAAAAGAGCCCGACACCCTCCATCGTCTTGAGCAAAATGTTCCCGGAAAATCCGTCCGACACGACGACATCCGCCGCGCCAAAGGCAATGTCGCGCGCCTCCACATTGCCGACGAAACGGATCCGCCCCTCGTCGCCGGCCTGCTGGAGCAGCGCGTGCGCCGCCCGGTGCAGCGCGCCGCCCTTCGTCGCCTCGGCGCCGATGTTGAGGAGCCCGACCCGGGGTGACTCCACCTCCATGGCCCGCTGCGCGTAACACGAACCCATCAGCGCAAACTGGAGCAGATATTCCGGCACGCATTCGATGTTTGCGCCGCAGTCGATCAGCAGCGCGCCGCCCTTCGCCGTGGGCAGTACGGGGGCCAGCGCCGCCCGGCGGATCCCGCGGATCCGCTTGACGATCAGCGTGGCCGCGGTGAGCAGCGCACCCGTGCTGCCGGCCGATACAAAGGCGTCGCCCTGCCCGCCCGCCAGCATCGTGAGGCCGACGACCACGGATGAATCGCTCTTCTCCCGGACAGCGGCGGCCGGATTCTCGTGCATCCCGATCACCTGGGAGGCGTGGGCGATCTCAATCCCCTTTGGCAGGTCCGGCAGGCCCTCGTCCCGCACGACCCGCAGAATCTCCTCGCCAAGGCCCACCATGATGATGTCCGCCCCCTGCTCCTCCCGGGCCAGCAGCGCCCCGCGCACCATGGCCGCGGGGGCGTTGTCCCCGCCCATGACGTCCAATATGACCTTCATGGTCTTTTTCTCTCCTCCGGACAGCGCCCGGCGTTTCGCGCCCGGCACCACCCTATTTTTCTTCTTCCGCGCTCAGGTCGGATCTTCCAAGTCCTTCCACGCCTCGGAGCGGAGCGCCGCAATGTCCGCCAGCGCGCGGGCCGAGAGCGCCGCGCACCGCTCCGCCTTGGCGCGCACCGGCCTGTCCAGCGGGGGCAGGAGCCCGAAGTTGATGTTCATCGGCTGAAACGCCGTGACCGCCGGGTTCGCAATGTAACAGGCGAGCGCGCCCACCGCCGTGGTCTCCGGCCAGCGCAGAGGCGCCCGGCCGCGCAGCCTCCGGGCCGCGCCAACCCCGGCCACCAACCCGGAGGCACAGGACTCCACATAGCCCTCCACGCCGGTCATCTGCCCGGCGAAGGCGACGCGCGGCGCGCGGCGCAGCGCGTACTGCTGCGTGAGCAGGCGGGGCGCGTCGAGATAGGTGTTGCGGTGCATGACGCCGTAGCGCAGAAACTCCGCCCGGCGCAGCGCCGGGACCAGCGCGAACACGCGCCTTTGCGCCCCAAACGTCAGATGGGTCTGGCAACCGACCAGATTGTACACCGTGCCGGCCGCGTTGTCCCGGCGGAGCTGGAGCACGGCGTAGTGGGCGCGTCCGTCCGGTCCGCGCAGACCCACGGGCCTCAGCGGGCCGTAACGCAGCGTGTCCTCCCCCCGGCGGGCCATGACCTCCACCGGCATACATCCCTCGAAGACGCGCGCGTCCTCAAACCCGTGCACGTCGGCCTCCTCGGCCGACGCCAGCGCCTCGCGAAAAGCCAGATACTCCGCCCGGCTCAGCGGGCAGTTGATGTAGTCCTCCCCGCGCCCGTAGCGCGAGCCGAACCAGGCGCAGTCCATGTCGAGACTTTCGAACGAGACGAGCGGCGCGGCGGCGTCGAAAAAATACAGCGTGCGGTCGCCGCCCAGCACACGGCGGATGTCCGCCGCCAGCGCCCCGGCCGTCAGAGGGCCGGTGGCCACGATGCAGTCGCCCTCCGGGACCGCCTCCACCTCGCCCTCGCGCCTCACAATGCGCGGATGGGCCTCGATGCGCGCCGTCACCCGGCGGGCGAAGCCCTC
>JAIRML010000255.1 GCA_031258665.1 Oscillospiraceae bacterium
ATAACTATTTGTTGTCATACTTCAACCTCGCAACAGAACCTGTTTATTTTTCTCTGTTTTGTTCAAAAGTTTTTTCGCGGTAGGTGCTGAACAGTTACAGTTTTTCAACAAATAAAACAGATCCCATCCGCGGTTTGCGGAATTCATTTCCGCAAACCGTACCCCGCGAGGCGCCTCAGCGCCTCGATCCAACCCCCGTGTTGTTGAAAAACAAAGTTTTTCAACAAATAATTTCGCCGAAAAGCGCCCGGGCGTAGGCGCCGAGCGCCGCGACACGCCGGGTGAGATCGCCGGTACCCGCCAGCAGGCCGTCGTCCAACCCCTTTGTCGTGCGCACCTCGTGCCCGATGAGCGCCCAGGCCGCCTCGTACAGATGCGCAAACGCCGGCTCCGCCAGCTTTTCGCAGACAAAGCTCTGACGCGGCTGGTTGATGTCCTCGCCGGAGATCTCAAAGAGACCGTGCCGCCGGCAGAGCGCCTGCACCCGCGCGAGCTGCCGGGCCGTGTTGCGGGAAGGCATATAGGTCACCGCCGCAAACCCCAGTGACGGCAGCGCCGCCGCCAGTTCGTCGAGGTACCCGTCTTCGAAGCTTTGGTCCTTCTTGTCGCCAGTCACCGAGCCGCGCACATCGCCCAGGTAGGGGTATGCCAGCACGATCCGGTGTGCCCGGCAGAAGGCCGCGAGGGCCTCGATGGGCGGACATTCCTCCCCGGCCGGCAGGTAAAACCGTTCTACGAGAGACGCCTTCAGCACGCCCAACAGGTCGTAGGCCCGATAGGGCCGCCGCACATCGGCCAACGCGGCCCGCTGCGCGGCCCCAAGCGGCAGACGCAGCGCGCGCTCCACCACCCCGGCGGGGTCTTGATCCGCCAATATTTTACCGCTCAACGCGTACAGAATATGCCGTTCCGTGACGCTGCCGCCCGCGCCGGCTTTCGAGAGCGGCCGGATCTCTCTGTCGTAGTCCAGCCGAAGGCCCTCCGGCAGCAACGCGTTGAGGCGCGGCACCATGGCGCGGTTGCGGCGCTCCCGCGCCGCCGCGTACGGCGCCATGAAGGCCGCCACCGCCTCAAAACAGTTGTGCGGAACCCCGTGCAGCGCCACATAGGAGACACCGGCCTGGTCCGGGTTATTGGTGCGGCGGCCGCCAAACGGCGTGCCTGCCATGTCGGCGCGGCATTCGAGCCCGATGGTGACCGGCAGGGCGAAGATCCGGCCCGCCTCCAAAAATTCCCGCGCGCCGCCAATGGCGTCGTGGTCCATGAGCCCCGCCGTGCAGAGGCCGGCCTGCGCCGCCTTCCACACCGCCGCCGTGGGCGAATAGGGGGAAAAGCTGTAGATGGTGTGGATGTGGTTGTTCGTGAAGCGCGTACGGGCGGGCGCAGGCGCCCGGGCCGCCGCCCGTGCGGCGCGCAGCCGCTCCGCTTCGGCGGGCGCGTTCAGCCCCGGCCAGATCCCATTTTCCATCGTATCCCTCATCTCAGCATGTTCTGGCCGCCTGTGACGGGGATGGCCTGCCCGGTCTCGTACATCTGCTCGACACAGTATAAAATGGCCCGCGCCACATCGAGCGGCCGGCACCCCCGGCGCATCGGCACCTTGCTCTCGTAAAAACGGCGCACATCGTCCGCCGTCCGCGCACCCGGCACTTTGCCCGCCTTCAGGTACTGTGTGAACAGGCCGCGCTCCGGGTCCGCCCAGAGCGGCCCCTCGAAGTAATTGCCGGGGCAGATGGCGTTGACCTTGACGCCGTCCTCCACCAGTTCTTTGGCAAAACTCTGCACCAGGCCGATCCCGCCAAACTTGCCGCCCGCGTAGGCAAAGTTTTTTTGCGACCCCTCGAGCCCCGACTTGGAGTTGATCTGGATGATGTCGTAACTCCGCTCCGGGTACTGCGCGCGCTGCGCGCGCATGGCGCGCGCGGCGTACTTGACGCAGAGGAAAAACGCCGTGTAATTGACGCGCGTCACCCGTTCAAAGGTCGCGAGATCCATCTCCTCCAGCCCCCCCGATTGGAGGATGCCGGCGTTGGAGATGAACACATCCAACCGCCCGAAGCGCGCCATTGTCTCCCGCACCAGCGCCTCAACTTCCGCCTCGACGCCCACGTCGACGCCGATGGCAAGGCCCCCCAGCCGCGCCGCCGTCCGCTCCGCCAGCGCGCGGTTGCGGTCGGCGATGACCACGCGCGCGCCCTCCGCCCGCAGGCATTCGGCAATGCCCTCGCCGAAGCCCTGCGCCGAGCCCGTGACGACGCACACTTTGTCTTCCAGTCTGTTCATGCGTTCCCCTCCTTGCCGCCGGGCAGCGGGCGGCCGTGCGCCAGCAGCCAGGCCTCCGCCTCCGGATTCCACAGCCCGTCATATTTCTCGACGATCGCGCCGAGGGCGGGGTCGATCCGCCGGCCCACCTCGTCCACGGCGGTGAGCGGCAGCGACAGATGCGTGTAGATCAGTTTCTTCCCGCCCGGGATCTCCGGTAGCCGCAGCGTCGTGTCGATGACGCAGTCGAGCCCCCCCACGTGGGTGATCATCGCCGCGGGGTTCAGCCGGCCGCCGGCCATCATGGCGAGCGCCTCCCGCATGTCGTCCGTGTTGCCGCCGGAGTTGCCCGCCACATGCGTCGCCATGTAGTGCACATTGTAGAAGTTGAACCGCGCCGCAAAGGCGGAGTCCGTCGGCCCGGCAAAAAAATTCAGGCAGCCGTCGTACGCGAGAATCGCGTCCGCCTGCTCCACCACGGGCGCGACAGGCGCATACACAAACACGTCGTCAAACCCGCGCCCGTCCTCCGTCTGCGCCCGCAGGGCGCCCGGCGCGTCCGGCATGTCTTTTGTGTTTAGATAGCGCAGCTCGACCCCCTGCCGGCGGGCCTCGTCCGGCGGATACAGCGCCGCCGCGCGGGCGAGCCGCGCCTCGTCGATGTCCGTCACCACCAGGAGCCCCGGCCGCCGGTCGCTGTGGAGCGCGTAGTCGATCGCCCCCAACCCCATGGGCCCGACCCCCGCCAGCAGCGCCGTGTTTCCGCCGGCGCGGATCCCCATCTGGTGTTCATACGAGCCCGGCGCCGTGTGGTAGTTGACATGAAACCCCCCCACAATGCAGCTGACCGGCTCCGCGAGGCTCCCCATAAAGAACGCGTCGCCCTCGTACTTCAGCAGGCAGTCCCGTTCCATCACCACGGCCGGGAGAATCACGTAAGTGGCGTCACCGCCGAGGTACGGAAACGAGTAACCCGGCGCGGCGTGCACGTTGTCGGGGTCGCTCAGCGCCGGCTGCACCGAAAATTTCTCCCCGGGGCGGACCAGACCCCGCCACCTCGCGCCCACCTCGCAAATTTCCCCGCAAAATTCATGGCCGATGATGACGGGGCGCCGGGCCACATCCGCCGGCCGCGCTTGTGCGCCGCCCCCTGCTCCGCCGCCTTGTGAGACGACATACACACACTGTCCGATACGATCTTCGCCAGAATCTCGTCGTCTTGGATCGGCGGCAGCACAAAACGCTCCAGTCTCAGATCCCGCCTGCCATACAGGCGTACGGCCGTTGTCTCCATCGTCTTCCCCCTTGGCGGGTCGGGCGCTGCGCCCGGCCCGCGTACACAGTGTGAAAGCGTGTGAAAGCGCCCCATGCGCCCCCCGGAGCGCGGTCATATGCCGAGCCGTTCGCGGCGCATCTTCTCGCCGGTGGCAAAGCTCATCCCCGGCGTGTGCCCGGGAAGCGGTACGATTTTTTGGTGAATGGCGTCCAGGATCCAGAAGGCCTGCGGGTAATACCAATCCTCCAACTCCGGGCAGGGGGCGATGACGTTCGGCGCCCCCACCACCACAGGCGGCCCGTCTAAGTCGTCGAAACAAAATTCCGTGATGTTGCGCGCCAAGTCGTTCAGATGGCTGCCCCGTTCGCACGCGTCCGACACCAAGACGATCCGCCCGGTTTTTTTGACGCTCTCAACCACGGGAAGGTAGTCAAACGGCACCAGACTCCGCGCGTCGATGACCTCGGCCGACAGACCGTACGTCTCCCGCAGCGCGTCGGCCGCCTGCATCGCGGCGTACAGCGACGCCCCCACCGACAAAATCGTTATGTCCGTGCCCACGCGCTTCACATCCGGCAGCCCCAGCGGGATCTCATACGCCTCCCGCGGCACCCCGCCCTCGTGGAAGCGCTCTCCCATGTCGTAGAGCTTTTGGCTCTCAAAGAATACCACGGGGTCGGTGCCGTTCAGCGCCGCCGCCATCAGCCCTTTGGCGTCGTACGGCGTGGCCGGAAAGCACACCTTCAGCCCCGGGATATGCGCCGCCAGACTTGTCCAGTCCTGTGCGTGCTGGGCCCCGTACTTCGACCCCACCGACACGCGCAGCACCACCGGCATCTGGAGCGCGCCCGCGCTCATCGACTGCCATTTGGAGAGCTGGTTGAACACCTCGTCGCCCGCCCGGCCCAAAAAGTCACAGTACATGAGCTCGGGTACGCACCGGCCGCCCATCAGGCCGTAGCCCACGGCCGCCGCCACGATGGTGCCCTCCGAGATCGGCGTGTTAAAAAAGCGGTGGTAGGGCATGGACTCCGTCACGCCGCCGTAAACGCCGAACGCGCCGCCCCAGTCCCGGTTGTCCTCGCCGAAAGCGATGAGCGTCGGGTCCTCGTAGAATTTGTCTATAATGGCCTCGAAGAGCGCGTCGCGCATGTTGTACTGCCGGATCTTGCTGACCGGCTTTCCGTCCGGTCCCGTCTCAAAACGCACCTTGTCCGCCAGCTTTTTCAGCCGGCTGTTGGCCTCTTTCGGCGCCAGCGCCTCCGGGGCGCCGTCCCCCATCCTGCGTTTTGTTTTGTGGGAGAACATATACTTGCGAATGGCGTCCGGATCCGCCAGCAGATCCATGCGGGGCGACACGCTCTCGTCGATCGCCAGCTTCATGATGCGGGTGATGCGCGCGCGCAGCCCGGCCTCCGTCTCCTCCAGCGCGCCCGCGCCGCTCAGGCCCGCGCCCACCAGCTCCTGTTTGAAAACCGCGATGGAGTCCACCGCCTGCCAGGCCTCGATCTCCTCCTTCGTGCGATACGACGACGAGTCGGTCGCTGAGTGCCCGACATAGCGGTAGGTGATGGTGTCGAGCAGCACCGGGCCCTCTTTATTTTCCAATATTTTCCTTTTTCGGGTGAAGGCGTCGATGACCGCCAACACATTGTAGCCGTCTACGCGCTCGGCGTGGAGCTGCGTCGGCGAGATGCCCGCCCCAATGCGCGCCAGGACATCGTAGGCCATCGTCTCCCCGGACGTCTGGCCGCCCATGCCGTAGGCGTTGTTGAAGACGTTGAAGATGAGCGGCAGCCCGCCGTTCATGTCGCCCTCCCAGAGCCGCGTAAACTGGCCCTGCGCCGCAAAATTGAGCGCCTCCCACACCGGCCCGCAGCCCAACGATCCGTCGCCGATGTTGCACACCACGATCCCGGGTTTGCGGTTCACCTTGTTGTACAGCGCGGCCCCGACGGTGATGCCCGCCGAGCCCCCGACAATGGCGTTGTTCGGGTAGATCCCAAACGGCGTAAAGAACACATGCATCGAGTTCCCGAGCCCACCGGTGAACCCGTTTTGGCGCCCGAAAAGCTCCGCCATAAAGCCGTACAACAAAAAGTCCAGCGCCACATCGCGCACCTGCCCAGATGTGTTGCGCGCCTCCACCACCGACAGCAGCGCTCCGCCCATAAAGGCCTTCATGGTGTCGTAGAGCTCATCCTCCGGCAGGTTTTTGATCGCCGCGCAGCCCTTGGCCAGCACTTCTCCGTGGCTGCGGTGCGAACCGAAGATGACGTCGTCCTTTGTGAGCGTGTACGCCATCCCGACGGCGCCGGCCTCCTGCCCCACATACAGGTGCGCCGGCCCGGTG
>JAIRML010000151.1 GCA_031258665.1 Oscillospiraceae bacterium
GAACCCGTTCCGGATCGCGCGCTTGGAGTCCCGGTTGTCCGCCACCTGCCCATGGACGGTCACGCGCCCCTCGCTGTGGTGCGCGACCCCAAAGATGGTCTCCACCAGTTCTGTCCTGCGGGAACCCACCAGGCCGGAGACGCCGAGGATCTCGCCCTTGCGCAGTTCAAACGACACGTCGATGCAAGAGGGCATATATTTTCCGGTGAGACCCTGCACTTGCATAAGTACTTCGCCGGGCACATTCTTTTTAGGCGGGAAACGGTTGGTGAGTTCACGCCCAACCATCAGCCGGATGATTTCGTCTGTGGTGAGATCGCTGGCCTGTTTGGTTGCCACCCACTGCCCGTCCCGCATGATGGTGACCTCGTCGGAGATTTGCAAAATTTCCTCCATTTTGTGGGATATGTAGATGATGCCAACACCTTTGTCCCGCAGCTTGAAAATGATCTGGAAGAGGTGCTCCACCTCCTCGTGCGTCAGGGAGGATGTCGGCTCGTCCAACACAAGGATCTTGGCGTTGTAGGAGACAGCTTTGGCGATCTCCACCATTTGCCTCTGCGAAACGGAGAGCTTGCCGATCATGAAACGGGGGTCCACGTTGATACCCAGTTCTTGAAAGATTTCTTTGGTTTTGTCGTACATGAGCTTGTGGCTGACAAAGCCGTTTACTTTGGGGAAGCGCCCCAGCCAGAGGTTTTCCATGACACTGCGCCGCAGTACCTGGTTCAGTTCTTGGTGCACCATGGCCACACCGTTTTCCATGGCCTGCCTGGGGTTGTCAAACCGCACTTCCTGCTCTTCGATGCGGACGGTACCGCTGTCTTCGCGATACACGCCGAACAGACACTTCATCAGTGTGCTCTTGCCCGCGCCGTTTTCTCCCATCAGGGAGTGTACCGTGCCTTTTCGGAGCACCAGATGGACATCGTCCAAGGCCTTGACGCCGGGAAAAGATTTGTGTATCCCAATCATTTCCAAGAGAGCAGACTGTTCCATCCGCCGTTTCACCACACTTTCAGTATTGCTCTGCCGAGCGACGCCCTTCCTAGTACCTTGTTGCCGCTTCGCGGCAACAAGGTACTAGGATTTTTGGTTGTGGGGTTGCAGGGGCAACCCACGTTAGGTCTCTCCGGCCGCGTCGGGCGTTTTCGGCAGCGCCGCGCCACATACCGGCGTCTCTTTGCTAGGCCCAGCCGGGGCTTTCCCTGCGGGAAAGCCCCGGCTGGGCCGCGAGTTGCTGTAGTTCTTTAATTCTTTAAAAGAGTCGCAAACGGAAAACCGTGTTTGGTTACTGCTGCACAGGGGCGTACGGGATACGCACGGACACGCCGTCGTCGGCCAGGACGTACTCCGTGCCTTCCAGCACGGGCTTGCCGAGCGCGGCGTTTGTGGCAATGGCCACAACCGCTTTGCCCATGGCGTCGCCGTCTTGCTTGACGGTCGCAGCCATCTTGCCGGTGTTGATGGCCTCAAGGCCGGCGTCGGTGGCGTCCACGCCAATGACGGGGATCCACTTCTCGCTGCCGGCCTCCGTGTTGTAGCCGACGCCGTTCAGCGCGGCGATCACGCCGAGCGCCATGTCGTCGTTGTTGCAGAAGACGGCCTCAATCTTACCCTCGTTCGCGCCGAGGATGGCTTCCATCTGGCTTTGCGCCTGGTCAGTCGCCCAGTTGGCCACCACGGGCTCGCGTTGGATATTTTCCATCTTCATGCCGCGGGCCTCCGCCTGCTTGATGGAGAATTCCGTGCGCGCCTCCGCTTCGGGGTTGCCCGGCTCGCCCTTGAAGACGACGAACTGGCAGGTGCCGTCTTTGTTCAGGTCATACGCGGGGTTTTTCTCCCAGAGGTCGGCCAGCAGGTCGCCCTGCATCACGCCGGCTTCGGAGGCGGTGGTGCCGATGAAGATGCTGCCGGAGGACTCCATGACGGACTTGTCGGGCTCGCGGTTGAAGAACACCGCGGGGATGCCGGCCGCGACAGCCTTGTCGGCCAGACCCTGCGCGGAACCGGCGTCAACGGCGTTAATCACGATCACATCCACATTCTTCTCGATGAGGACGTCCAACTGGTCATTTTGCTTGGCCTGGTCGCCCTGGCCGTCTTGCATGTCCAAGAGGATCGACACGGAGGACTCATTGGCGTACTTGTCGATGGCCGCGCGGACGGTGGAGATGTAGGTGTCGTCGTACTTGTAGATCAGAACGCCAAAGGTGACCGCTTCGGTCTCATCAGCAGGGGGGGGATTGTCATCCGCCGGGGGCGGTGTGGGCGCGTCCGTCGCGGCGGGGGGCGGCGTGGGTGTGGGGGTGGCTGCGTTGTCGCCGCCGCCGCAGGCGACCAGAGAGAGGACCAGCAACAGGGAGATGCCGATGAACAAGATTTTTTTCATGAACAAACCCTCCTTAAATTATGACGGCTCCGTATCGGCTCACGGGGCCGCAACAGTTGTCGCCAGAATATCTGGCTATCTGGCAACACACCCATTATACTGCAAGATCTTTAAAATTTCCAGCGATATTTTTTAAAATTTTCTATAAAAATTTTTCATTTTCGCGAGATGAATAGCATATTTGCACAATGTCCAACGGCGCAAATTGTATATTATTACAATGTCGAAAAATTACTTTTTCCCCCGAACCGCGCGGCCCCCCACCGTGTCGACGGATGCGGCCCGCCATGATTGAATCGCCGATTGTCAATGCGAGAAATTTTTATATTGACAATCGGCCGGCCGGCCCCTTATAATGGGGGCGGCTCACAAAAATTCTGGCGCCGGGGCCGGAGATACCCGGACCACGAAAGGGGATACAACATGTCGCTGACACCGCAGCCCGCGCCGGGGGCGCAGCGGGCGGGGCGCAGCCCCGCTCTCCAGGGCATCCGGGCGCTCGATCTCGTCTTTTGCGCGTTGTTTGCCGCGCTGAGCGCGGTGCTGTCTCCGATCACCATACCCATAGGGCCCGTGCCCATCGGCCTCGTGCACGTGTCGATCTTTTTGGCGGCGGGCCTTTTGGGCGCGAAGTACGGCGCCGCGAGCCAGGTGGTGTTTGTGCTGCTCGGCGCCGCGGGGGTCCCCGTGTTTTCGGGCTTTCGTGGGGGGCTCGGGGTGCTGGTCGGCCCCACGGGTGGGTTCATTGTGGGGTATATCCTGTGCGCATTTTTCGTCGGTCTGTGGCTCGACCGCCGTGGCCGGTCGCTGCGCGCGCTGGTACCGGCGATGGTCTGCGGCCAGCTCGCGACGTACCTGCCGGGCCTTCTCTGGTACATGTATCTGACGCAGACGGGCCTCGGCGCCGCGCTGCTCGTCTGTGTCCTCCCGTTTTTGATTGGGGACGCCGCCAAAATCGCGCTCAGCGCCGCCCTGATCCGCAAACTCTGGCCTCTCTTGCACCGCGGCCGCAGATTCACGGAGGCGGCGCAAGAGGACCCGGCGGGCACAAACTGACCCGGGCGCGCCATCCGGCTGTACCCCGGGTATCGTCTTCAATAAACACCAACGTGGGCTGCCCCCGCAGCCCACAACCCAAAATTCTTATTTTTTGTTGCCGCTTCGCGGCGACAAGGTACCAATGGCGCCGCCGCCGGGACACTGGGAGAGCAGTTTGAAAAGGTATAGATTAACAGGCGCGTGTTTTTGGGGGCCTTTTTGTGAGTTTGTCCCATGAAAAAACAAGGAAGGTTGACGAAAATTACAAAATCTTTTCACAAAATCCCGTTGACTTTGAGGGAATTTTATAGTATAATAATAAAAGATTCGTGAGAGGGAGACAGCATTGGCTTTCCGAAAAGGTATACCATAACAAGCCGCGCGGGATCTTCCGAAGGCGTTGCGGCCCAGTGGGCCGCGCGCGGACCGGGGGGCGCGCCCGAGAGCGCGGCGGCCGTTTTGTGTGCAGACAAAGCGGTCACCAGGGCCGTTTGTGCGG
>JAIRML010000170.1 GCA_031258665.1 Oscillospiraceae bacterium
CACCGAAGGGGAAGGGCGGCGTGACGCGGAATGAACAGCCTGGCCTATCTGTTGGTGAGGAGTCTCAAAAACAGCGCACTGGAGCTCCGGCGCAAACCCGCAAAACTGGTCCTCTATCTGCTCGTCATCGCCGTCATTGCTGGTCTCTTCATGCTGTCTCTGTTCACCCAAAACGAAGCGGCCGCTCCTTTGGATCTCATCTGGCTGAAAGGGATCTTGTTTGCCGTCTTTTTGTTGATCTTTGTAACATCCATACAAAAGGGGCTCTCCCGCGGCGATGTGATTTTCGATATGAGCGATGTCAATCTGCTGTTCGTCTCCCCGGTGCCTCCGCGCAGCATCCTGCTCTACGGCGTCATTCGGATGATGAAAGTCTCGTTTTGGGCCGGATTTTTCCTTCTCTTCCAAAGCAATTCGCTCTCCATGGGATTCGGCATTGATTTCAGCGGGCTTTTGCTGATTCTCGCCGCGTTCATATTGGCCGTCAGCCTGATGCAGATTCTGTCGCTTTTGGTCTATAGCACGACAAACGGCCGCCCCAGCCGCCGTATGGCCGCGCGCCTCCTGGCCATTGCGATGTTTCTTCCGATGACCGTTCACGGGCTGTGGCAGCTGGTTGAGGCGGACGGGGACCTGCTGGCGGCACTGGCCTCTCTGCTGCGCGCGCCCGTCACGGCGTGGACACCCGTGGTCGGCTGGATGTCGGAGGGAGCCCTAGCCTTTCTCACGGGCAGCGCCGCCGCCGGGTGGATGTTCTTTGGCCTTACGGCCGCGGCCGGCGCAGCGCTCGTCGTCTACATCCTCCTCAGCCGGCCCGATTACTATGAAGATGTGTTGGTGGCCTCTGAGACGTCGTATGAAAAAAAGCGCGCGATGTCCGAGGGGCAGTTGAACATGGAGGCGATGTCCAACCGGAAGTTCCGGGTGGCCAAATCCGGCGTCGGCGGGGCCGGCGCGCCGGCGATCTTTCGCAAACACCTGCGTGAATCCTTCCGGGCCAGCCGATTTGGCCTCTGGGGGCTCTCTTCTCTCCTGTTCGTCGCGGGCGCGGCGCTGCTGGCGCTGTTTGTCAAAGAGAGCGGGATGCTGACCCTGCTGCAGATATCTATGTGGTGTCAGATCACGCTGATCGGCACGGGACGCGGGCTGAAGGAGCTGTATTTGCACTACATCTACCTGATCCCGGAGTCCTCCTTCTCCAAGATCGTGTGGAGCAACCTGGAGATCATCGCCAAAGTCCTGGTGGAAAGTTTGCTGGCCTTCGGCCTCGCGGGCGCCATTTTGGGGGAAGACCCACTGCTGGTCGCGGCGGCCATTGTGGTCTATGTGCTGTTTTCGCTTCTGCTGCTTGGCATCAACTACCTCGGCATGCGGTGGACAGGCGCGGACATCTCAACGGGCTTGCTCATCATGTTCTATTATCTCGAGGTGATCCTCGTCATGCTGCCGGGTGTCGTCCTCGCTGTTGTGGTCGGCACACTCACCGCCGGCGGCCCGCTGGCCGGTCTCGGTGTTCTCGCCCTCTGGGAACTCGCCGCCGCCTGCGGGTGTTTCGCGCTTTCGCAGGGTATCCTCCACCGCTGCGACATGCCTGTGGTAAAATCGCATTTGAATTAGCCCAAGTTTCGGGGTAACGGGCACAAAATTACGAGGTGGCCCTGGATACAGCCGATGGAAAAATTACTGGGATATCGCTGACAAAATACCGACAGCACTTGAGGTGCTAACGCGGGTTGCCAAGGGCCAGCATGGCGGCGCCGATGATGCCGGCCTTGTAGCCGAGGGTACAGAGCTCAATGCGGGTGTATTTCTCGCCCAGCCCGCTGTACACTTCCCGGTAGGTCCGCTCGCGCAGGGGGATGAGCAGCGGGTCGCCCTCTTTGGCCACGCCTCCGCCCAGGCTGATGACCTCCGGCTGGATGGCGTTGATGATGTTTGCGAGCCCGCAGGCCAGGTAATCGATGTAGCGGTCAACCACCTCGGCCGCCGTTTTGTCGCCCTTGCGGCCGGCAATGAAGGCGATCCGTCCGTCCACGCCGGCCAGATCGGTCAGCTTCCACAGAAGGCTCTCCGGGTGTTGCTCCATCGCCTCGCGCGTCATGCGAACCAGCCCCGTGGCCGAGGCGTAGGACTCAAAACAGCCGCGCCGCCCACAGGTGCAAGGGGCGCCGCCGTGGACAATGACCGTGTGCCCAAACTCGCTGGCCGCCTCGTTGTACCCCGTGAGGATGCGCGAATCGATGACGATCCCGGCCCCCACGCCGGTGCCAAGTGTGACGATCACGGCGCTGCTCGCGCCCAGGGCACTGCCCGCCCACACCTCGCCGAGCGCCGCCACATTGGCGTCGTTGCCCAGATACACCGGGCGGTGCAGACTTTCCCGCAACATGTCACACAGCGGATATTCGCGCCAGATCAAGTTGTTTGAATACACCACAACGCCCCGCGTGCTGTCCATACGGCCCGGACAACCGACGCCGACGCCCTCGATGTCGCCCAACGTGAGCTTCGCCTGCGACAGCGCGCAAAGGATCGTCTCCACAATGTCGGCGCATACCTCGCTTTCCGGCCGGGGGATCTTTGTCTTCCGGCTGTCCTCCGCCAAAATTCGCCCTGTCTCGTCCACCACGCCCGCCTTAATGTTGGTGCCGCCCAAATCCACGCCAATGTAATGTCTCATCCCGTCATCTCCTGTCCGGGGCCCCCGCCCGCGCCACAGCGTGCCCGGCACAGACGCGGAGGTCCGCAGATATTTTTGTTTTTATCTTATCACACTTCGCCCAACAAAAGCAACAAAAAAACCCTGCCGCGCACAGGTCGGCAGGGCTTTTTGCGATATTTGCACACAGAGCGGGCGCCAAAGGCCGTCACTGCGTGATCTGCGCCTCCACAACGCTGCCGCCGGCGTACATCCGGCGGAGCTTCGGTTTTTCGATCTTCCCCGTCGGGTTGCGCGGGACCGGCGCGAAGATGATCCGGCGCGGCCGCTTGTAGCGGGGCAGCTCGGCGCAAAACGCCATGATCTCCTCCTCTGTGCAGATCTCACCCGGTTTGACTTCAACGATGGCCGCCGCAATCTCGCCGAGCCGATGGTCCGCCAGCCCGATCACCGCGACATCTTTAATCTTCTCAAATCCATGCAGAAAATCCTCGATCTGTACGGGATAGAGGTTTTCTCCGCCTGTAATGATGACATCTTTTTTCCGGTCCACAAGGAAAATAAAGCCGTCCTCATCTTCCCGGGCCATGTCGCCGGTATGCAGCCACTCCCCTTTCAGCACCGTCGCGGTGGCCTCCGGGTCTCTGTAATAGCAGCGCATGACGCCAGGGCCGGCCACCGCCAGCTCCCCCACTTCACCGGGCTTTACCGGCGCGCCGCTCTCGTCCACGATCTTGGTGCGCCAGCCGTGGCCCGCCTTGCCGATGGCGCCGACCTTGTGGAGGTTCTCGAGTCCCAGATGGACCGAACCGGGACCGGTGGATTCCGACAGGCCGTAGTTGGTGTCGTAGTCGTGCGCCGGGAAGATCTCCTTCCAGTGTTTGACAAGGCTCGGCGGCACGGGCTGCGCGCCGATGTGCATGAGGCGCCAGCGCGTGAGGTCATAATCCGAGAGCTTCACCGCGCCGCTGTCGACGGCGACCAAGATGTCCTGCGCCCACGGCACAAGCAGCCACACAATGGTGACGCGCTCCTGCGCGGCTGTCTCCAGGATCCACTCGGGGCGAGTGCCGCGCAACAGCACGGCGCGGCTGCCCGCAAGCAGGCTCCCAAACCAGTGCATCTTCGCGCCTGTGTGGTACAACGGCGGAATGCACAGGAAGATGTCGTCACGCGTCTGGCCGTGGTGCGCCTGCTCCGTCACACAGGCGGACACAAGGCTTGCATGGGGGTGCAAGATCGCCTTCGGGAAACCTGTGGTGCCGGAAGAAAAGTAGATCGCCGCGTCCTCCTCGTCCGTCAGGACGATGTCGGGGGGTGTCACGGCACACACGGGCGCGAGCGCGTCGTAGTCCTCCGCAAACTCCGGGCAGATCTCCCCGTCGTGGGAGGCGTGGAAAAAGCGCAGACGCACGGCCGGGATCTTGTCCCGGATCGCCGCCACGCGCTCAATGAACTCCGGCCCAAACAGGAGCACAGAGGCGTCGGCCAGCCCGAGGCAGTACTGAATCTCCTCCGCGGAATAGCGGAAATTGAGCGGCACAACGATGACACCGGCCTTTAAAGCGCCAAAATAGATGGGCAGCCACTCGATGCAGTTCATCAGCAAGATGGCGACCTTCTCCCCGCGCTGCACGCCGCGCGAGAGAAGCAGATTGGCAAACTGATTGGCCTTTTCGTCAAAGGCGCGCCAAGTCATCGTCTTCCGATATCCGGCGTACGGGTCTGTCTCCACCAGCGAAAGTTCCCGCCAAGATAAGGTGCTCTTTTCCCGCAGCTCCGGGTTGATCTCAATCAGACTGATCTCATCTCCATACAGCGCCGCGTTGCGCACCAGGTATTCCGTAATTGGCAATTGCTACAACCCCTTCCAGTTTTTGATCTGCGATGTTCTCGTCACGCCGCCTTCTTTTTGGCGCGGGAGAGTAGGACGATCATCGCGGCGGCGACGGCCGCCAAAATGGCGAGGACAATAAATTTGACGGTCATGTCCGCGACCAGACCGATGATCATCGGAAACAACAGCGCAGAGATCATAAACCCGACCATGACCGCGCCGTAGTTGGATCCGACGTTTTTGAGGCCGAAATGATCGGCGGTGACCAACGGATATACGCCGGAGGAACCGCCGTAACAGAAGGCAATGACGGCGACGGCGGCAATATAGATGGCGCCGCTGTTGACGCAGAGCGCCGCAGTACTGACGGCGGTGGCGGCAATGATCGCAAAGGTCGCGTTTTCGCGGCCGATCTTATCCGCGAGCATCGGGACCGCCAAACGGCCCAGCGCGCTCGCGATGCCCGTCATCATGACGATCACCGTACCAACGGTGTCGGCCAGCCCGCGGTTGCTCGCAAAATCCTTAAAGGAGGGGTTCAAGATAAAGTATGAGGCGGTAAAAAACATCATCGACAGCGCGATGAAGTAAAAGCGCCCGGTCTTCAAAATCTCGCCGGTTGTATATTGCTTCCCGGAGAGCGCGGCCACCGACGCCCGACCCTGGGGGGCGGCGCCCTCGTCCGGCAGCCGAACCAGGTGGAACAGGGCCACGGTCACAACGGCAAAGGCCGCGGCCAGGATCCGAAATGTGGTCACGGGGCCGAAGCCGCTAAACGCGCCTGTTTCCGCGTTGAACCCGATGAGCGCCTTGACCAGCGGCGCGAACACCACCGTCGAAAACCCAAACATGCACACGCTGATACCGGTCGCCATGCCGCGCTTATGGGGGAACCACTTCTGCGCGCAGGTGATCACGGTGTTATAGGCCAGCCCGACGCCGAACCCGCCGACGATCCCATAGGCGACATAGATCAGCCACACAGCCTGGGATGTCCGCGGGATGAACGAGGCGACCAACATACCGGCGGCCATGAGCAGCCCGCCGGCCAACACGATCTTCTGCGCCCTCACTTTGCTCTGCAAACGGCCGCTGGCCAAAATACCGAGCACAAAACAGCAGAGCATGAAGGAGGAGGTGAGCTTGACAGCCGCGGCTTCCCACTGGAAGAAGGCGCTGACCGGCGCGACGAACTCGCTCCACACGTAGATGATCCCCAAAAAGAGCTGCA
>JAIRML010000192.1 GCA_031258665.1 Oscillospiraceae bacterium
AACGACATGCGCGCCGTCTTAAACCTCACCTCCGGCTCGCCCAGCGCGTCCCCGAGCGGCGGCGCGAACGGCGGCTACGGTTATCTTGTGAACATCGACCTCGACAGCGCGGTTGTCGCGCAGCTGAAACAGCAGTTGGAGGCGGACCCCACGCTGACCGTGACCTATGAGGTCAAGGGCGACGCCGCGCACAAAAACGGGGTGCGCGCGTACACCGAAAGCAACGGGCGTTACGCCGTGAGCCCCAGCGTCATCCTAAACCCGCCCGCGCTTTACCACAAGAGCGGCCCGGCGTCTTCGGGGCCCCTTGTGTTCGAGACCCCGCTGCCGGGCGCGAACTACACCGTCGAGGCGCTCGTGACCGGGTCTGAGGCCCGCATTGACGCCGGATACGACATCGCGGTGCGCGGCGACTCCGTGACGGTGACCGGGCACGGCGTCAACCGGACGGCCACGGCCGGCGCGGCGCTCGGCAAAATACGGGTGACGTTCTTTGAGGAGCAGGTCCGTGTCTACGCAAACGACGACCCGCAGCCCGTCATAGATGTCTACGGCCAGGCGTTTGCGGACACCGATGTCGCCGTTTCCGGCTCTTTGGCGGACGTAAAGGTCATGTCCGAGACATTCTCGGACCTGCCCGCGTATTCCCTGTCCGCGGCCTATGGCGGCGGAAACATCAAGGCCAGCTTTGTAAACCAGGGCCATGAAAACACCTCCGTCTATCTGATAGCCGCCGTCTACGGCAGCGACGGCAGGCTCGTGTGGCTCGAGGCGGGCGAACCGCTGACCGTGTACACAAACCAGGTGCTTGTCAAAGAATTCGATCTGGACATCGGCGCGTACCCGGGGTGCGATTTCAAGATCTTTGCCTGGAGCGCGGATTCTTACGCCCCGCTGGCGGACGCCTCTTCGCCCGCCGTAAAGATCGAGCGCATCGCCAGCAACTCCACGTCGTCGCCCTCCGGCGAATCGGTCGGGAATCTCATCGACAACAACACGGCGACGAAGATGTTTACCAACAACATCCCGCTCACCGTGGACATCGAATACTCCATACCGGTCACGGTCGATTCCTTCAGGGTCGGCATCGCCAACGACACCGCCAGTTACTCCGGACGCAACCCGCGGGCGTTCACGATCGCCGGGTCCCGCGACGGCGTCAACTACGACGCGCCGTTCTACACCACCGGCAACGCCGGCCTGCCCGCGACCAACTTCGCCCTGGTGCGCTTTTCTCTGGACACTCCGGTCACCTACCGGTACTACAGGCTGCAGATCACGTCAAATGTCTCCGGCTCCGGGCTGCAGTTTTCCGAATTTAACCTGATCGGGGACTTCAACCGGGGCGACTTCAGCTGACGCGGGCGGCGCCTGCGACCCCACAACCCAAATCCTTGTTTTTTATTGCCGCTTCGCGGCAACAAGGTATTAACGCGGGCGGCGCCCGCAGCGACGGGGGCGCCGCCGGGCGCGCCCCCAAAAAAGTCCGCGGCGTCCTGAAAACAGAACGCCGCGGACTTTTCCCTATAATTTCCAAAATTAACCTGCGATTTCCTCTTCCTCTGGGCAATCCGCATAGGTTCCTCTCCGCAGCCGCGGCGCCGCGGTCACATTTTACAAAATCCGCCCCGCGCCCGGCTCTCCAGTCCGGACCGCATTGTTTCGATATCTGTAAAGGGACACAGTTCCGGTCCGAGGTCCCCAGTCCAAAGCAAAGGAGAGCCACGATGGAAGCGAAAAAGTCGCCCGCACAGACATTTTTGTACCGTCTTTCCAACCAGCGGCATCTGTATGCCGTCAAAGGCGGTTTTGTCGCCCTCATCCCTCTGATGATCCTGGGGTCCTTTGCCGTGCTGGTGAACAACCTGCCGGTACAGGCCTACCAGCGGGCGATGATGTCGCTGTTTGGCGAGAGCTGGAAGGCGTTCGGCGGCCACATCTACGCCGCCACCTTCTCCATTGTGGCGCTGGCCGCCGTCATATCCATCTCCGGCTCACTGGCCGCCTGGTACCGCCAGCACAAGGACGTGAACCTCTCGTCCATCCAGGCCTCCCTGGTGGCCCTGTGCGCCTTTTTGATCATGGGTCTTGAGGCCGACGGGCTGATTTTGACGCGGCTCTCCGGCACCACGGGCCTCTTCAGCGCGGTCTTTGTGGGGCTCCTCTCGACCGAACTGCTGGTGCGTTTGATCCAGCGCCAGCCGCGCCGGCTGCGCCTGTTTTTCGACGAACCGGACTACCGCATCGTCCGCGTGTTTCAGGCGCTGCTGCCGTCGCTCTTCACCGTGCTGTGCTTTGGCATCCTGCGCGCCGCGTTCAACGCCTTCGGGCTCCCGACGCTGCACGAACTCATCTACACCGGCCTGCAGGCGCCCTTCATGGGGTTGTCCAACACGCCGCTCACCGCCCTGCTGTTCAATGTGATCAGCCATCTCATGTGGCTCTTCGGCATCCACGGCAACAACGTGCTGGACCATGTGGCGCAAAACACGCTCGTCCCGTCGCTGCACATGAACGCGGCGGCCGCGGCGGCCGGGATCCCGCCCACGCAGATCTTCACCAAGACTTTTTTCGACGCCTTTGTCTACATGGGCGGTTCGGGCGCCACGCTGTGCCTCATTGTGGCGCTGCTGCTGTTTGCCCGCCGCTCGGGGCAGGACCGTCTGGCCCGCATCTCCATCCTGCCCGGTCTGTTCAACATCAACGAGCTGTTGATATTCGGCCTGCCCGTCATCATCAATCCCATCTACGCCGTCCCCTTCATCCTCGCGCCGCTGTGCATGATGGGGCTCGCCGCGGCCGCCACCCTGCTCCATCTTGTCCCCTACACCGTGGTGGAGGTGGCCTGGACCACGCCGATCCTGGTCAGCGGTTACCTCTCCACCGGCGGACATTGGAGCGGCGTCGCGCTTCAGCTCGTCAATTTGGCGGCGGGGGTCCTCATCTACCGGCCCTTTGTGCTGCAGAGCGAGCGGATGAAGGCGCGGCAGTTTACCGTGGCTTACGGCCAGCTGCGCCGCCTCTGCGAGGAGGACTACGACATGGCGGTCGGGCTGAAGTACCTGCACCGCGAGGACGACGTGGGCGGCGTCGCCCGCCTGCTCGCGATGGACCTCCGGCGCGCGCTGGACAGGGAGGGGGAGCTCTACTACCTCTACCAGCCCTGCGTCACCCCCTCGACGGGCACCGTGCAGGGCGCGGAGGAGCTGCT
>JAIRML010000175.1 GCA_031258665.1 Oscillospiraceae bacterium
TGTTGAAAAACTTTGTTTTTCAACAACACGGGGGTTGGATCGAGGCGCTGAGGCGCCTCGCGGGGTGCGGTTTGCGGAAATGAATTCCGCAAACCGCGGCTGGGATCTGTCCCCAGAAAATTCTTGTTTTTTGTTGCCGCTTCGCGGCAGCAAGGTACTGATCACGGCGCACTGTTCGTCTATGCGCTCGATCACACCGCCTATGCTGGCGTGCAGATTTGCAGACAAAACGCCTTCCGGCGCGAGAGCAAGCAATTCGCCCTTTTCGACGCGGTCGCCCCGCTCCCTGACGGGGACAGCCGGCTGGCCGATATGCTGGGAAAACGGCAGCGTCACCCGTTCCGGTTCGAGCGAGAGGCATGTGTCGTCCGCGTGCCGCTGCGCGTACGCGCGCAGCCCCAGCCGCGCCTCCAGCCGGTTTGTGGACGCCTTCCCCGACAAGATGGATTCTCTGGCCTCGGGCGCGGGATTCTTGGGCATGTCGATGCCCAGGCCGCGCAGGCGGCCCTTTAAGAACGCGTTGACCCTGCGGGGCGACAGCCCCATGGGGCAGGCATAGAGTTCGCACAGGCCGCATTCGCTGCAATTTGCCGCGTCGCCGTACATGCGCGCGTATGCGGCTTTGTCCGCCACCAGGTGCTCCATGAAGATCCCCCGCATCACAAGGTGCGGACGGATGCGGTGGCCCGTTCTGTATCGGGGGCACTGCTCCGTGCACATCCGGCATTGCAGGCACGCGCTCTGTGCCTGGCGGATGATGCGCCGCAGCGGCTTTTCGGCCTGCGCGGCGAGGTGGTGCCCCTTCGGGAGGACGAGGATGTTCCCGGTGGTCTTTGAAACACTCAGCGAGGCGATCTGCGCGGCGTCGGTGTGGACCTTGCCCATCATCGGTCCGCCCACGATGATGTCGGAGGGCCGCGCGGTGGGGTTCGCCGCGCGGATACAGTCGAGCACGGGGGTGCCCAGCGGGACCTTCAGCACGATGGGCCGCTCCACCGCCCCTGTCACCGAGAGATATTTGTCGGTGACGGGGATGCCCCGCAGCGCGTTGTGGATGCCCACCATCGTCCCCACATTGTCGACCACGGCGCCCACGGCCAGGGGAAGGCCGCGCTCGGGGACCACGCGGCCGCACACGAGCTGCACGAGGATCTGTTCGTCGCCCGCAGGGTAAAACGCGTCCATCAAAAACAATTCGACCGGCGCCCCCCCGGTGCGCGCCGCGCGGCTGAGCGCCTCGATTTCGCGGGTGTACGTCCGCTTGAGCGCGACAACGATGCGCGCCGCGCCCAGGTGCTCGCCCACGCGCCGCGCGGCGTCGACGATCTCTTGGGGGTATGTGCGGCAGAGGTATTTGTCGGTCTCTATGAGCGGTTCGCACTCCGCCGCGTTTACGATCAGGCAGTTTGCCCGCGCGGCCAGCTTCGCGTGGGTGGGAAAGCCCGCTCCGCCCGCGCCCACGACGCCGGCCTGCCGGATGAGATCTGTCAGCATACGCGTCTTCTCCCCGCTATCTAAAACTCTTGTTTTTTGCTGCCGCGAAGTGGCAGCAAGGTTACCAACGTGGGTTGTACCTGCAGCCCACAACCCAAATTCTTGTTTTTTGTTGCCGTTTCGCGGCAACAAGGCACTATAGCGCTGATCCGGTGTAGCGCTGATCCAGTTCCTTGTCGTCCACAATGCCCACGATGGCGGCGTCCACAGGCGCCTGAAGATCTTTGACGGCCGCCCTGGCGGAGCTGCCGCCGACCACGAGTACGGTCTCCCCGACACCCGCGCCGATGGTGTCCACGGCAATGACCGGCAGAGTGCCCGCGCCCTCGTCCAGCAGGTGGATGGGCCTCACGATCATCAGCTTCGCCCCCACAAGACGTTCTTCTTTCCGGGTCGACCACACCGTGCCGATCACGACTGCGAGCTGCATAGGCTCCCTCCTCCGCAAGTATCGGACGCCATGACGCAATTCATGGCGATTCCGGTCGGTGTCACGAGAAAAGGATTCGCCGGTTTGAACACCGGAAATCCAATGTATGTTTCAAAGATCTCTTCCATCCCAGTCATGCAGCAGGTGCCGCCGCAGAGGTACAGGGCGCTCGTTTCGGCGGTGTCGATGTGGCGCCGCACAATGGAGGCCATTTTTTCCAAGACGGGCTTTACGATCGGCAGGATTTTCCTGTGGTTGGAACGCTCCATCTTGAGGCGTTCCGCCTCCGCAAACGGGACCCCCAGATTGCCCGAGAGCACCAGTGTGAGGTGCACGCCGCCCGTCGCCTCGTCCGCGACGCGGATCACCTTGCCGTCCCGGAACACGGCGAGCCCCGTCGTTCCGCCGCCGATGTCCACGATGGCGCCGTTGGAGACGCGGTAGAGCGCGTTGGCCGCGGTCGGTTCATCCAACACGCGGATGACCTCGAAGCCGGCGCCTTCCGCCACGTAGACGTGGGTCTTGACGCTGGTTTCGGTGCCCGCGGGCATCGCGATGGCGCACTGTGTGAGCGCCCGCCCGATCCGCGATTCCAGGGCGGCCTTGAGCTCGCCGACGATGCGGCGCGCGCCGGTGTAATCCACCACCACGCCGTCCCGCAGCACACTGGCCGCGCGCTTTTCACAGGCGACGGGGTTGTCATTTTCGTCCAGCACGACGATCACAATGTACGCTGTCCCCAAGTCGACGCCCACCTTCAGCCGTTCACCGGCGGGGGACAGAACCTCCGCCTCCGACCGCGCCACCTGTTCGAGATAGGCGTCGACCGCCGTCCAATCCACGCGGATGCCCCCTTTAGTAACTTATGGCCGCAGAGCGGCAATAAAAAACAAGAATTTGGGTTGGGGGTTGCAGGTGCAACCCACGTTGGTAACTTATTGCCGCTTCGCGGCAATAAAAAACGAGAATTTTGGGTTGTGGGCTGCATGGGCAGCCCACGTTAGCACCTTGCTGCCGCGAAGCGGCCCGATCAGACGGGCTTTTGCGTCCGGCGCCGCATCGCTTTTTCCCACAGCCGGGCGACATTGTCCAGGGCTTCCCAGGCGAACCCCTGGTCCTCCCGGCCGAAATGTCCGTACGCCGCCGCCCCCCGGTACTGGGGTCTGCACAGGCGCAGGTGCGCTAAGATGTCCTTCACCGAAAAGGAGAACAATTCTCTCACGAGGTCACGCAGGGCGCCCGGCGCAATCTGCCCGGTCCCGAATGTGTCGATGGAGACAGCCTCCGGATCGGGGCGGCCGATTGCGTAGGTCAGCGCCACTTCACATTTTCTGGCGAGCCTTGCGGCGACGATGTGTTTGGCGACATACCGGGCCATATAGGCCGCGGAACGGTCGACCTTTGTCGGGTCTTTTCCGGAGAAAGCGCCGCCGCCGTGTCTGCCGGCCCCCCCGTAGGTGT
>JAIRML010000179.1 GCA_031258665.1 Oscillospiraceae bacterium
GGCCATAGAGGGGTTTATGTTCTGCGCCACTGTCGCCACTGGTCTGTTGCAACTGATTTCTCTGCGATTTTCCGGCACGGGCGAACTGCAAAATCTCCGCTTCATGAGAACCCGCAGGCACGCAACCGTTTCCGAGGCTACTGTGGCCGATTTCCTGCGCAAAAACTTTTTCTGCCTTTTGCATAATCAGCCCGATTTACCCATAAACCAAATAATTTCCGCCAAGCAACCCACCCTTCTTGATTCTACTGACATCCCAGCCGCCTCTTGACGGCTTGAACTCTTGACTCACGAGTGATGTCAGTAAAAGGGTTCTTCCACGACTCCGGCGCGGGTTCCGCGTCGTCGATGGCATACGCGGGTACCATTTATATGGGTTTTTACTCAGCCTCTTTACCGAACCCAATACAAACTTCCGTTTACAATCTGCAGTTCAGAAGATACAAGCGACTTGTCGTCCGAGTGTTTTTTTTGCGTCGCCATAAGCCGCCCGTCTTGCAGAGACAAAAAGTAGTCATAGGCCATTCTGTCGGACAGCACATAGCTCTTCTCCATGACGTAATCATACACCACAATATGGGTGTCAACTATGCCGGAACCAAAACTGACAGTCGCGCAAAACTCCGGCTTTCCGTCGTTTGTAAGGTCGGCGAGATACACGTTCCATATCGGCATCCCTGTGAACAGATCTTTTTCACCGTCGTTCACTTTGTCCGATGTCCAAGTGAACGTCACACCCGAAAATTCCGGCAGAGTGATCTCGCGGCTTTCGTCCCACAGGTTCTCGTTTGCAAACATATCGAGCCACTTTTGCGGCGTATAGTTCGGCACGGTGGTCTCTCCGAGAAAGGCCTCAAACACAAGCCCAGTCGAGCCGTTGCGCGTAAGCGGGAATGTATCGCCGTTGGACAATCGTTCGACTGAACAACTTGTATTTCCGTCTGCGTCAAAGACAACGCGCACAGAGTATTCATCGCCGACATAGAGCAGGTAGTAATCGGGATCGATCACGATGTGTTCATAGCAATTGAAGTCCGCAAGCGTGATGCTTTGCGGATTTTTTGCTAATGCGCGCAATGTGTCAAGCGTAAGCGGTTTGCCCTTGATGGTTTTGTATTGACTTGCGTAGTCTGCGCTTGATTGATATTGATAAACCGCACCGACCTTTGTGAAGTAGAGAGAGGTGGATTTTATCGTCAATGTATCGCCGTTGTCCGAGATCGTAAACACAACATCGAAACCCTCTTGCGAAACAGTCAGTTCGTTGGCTTCTACCTTGTAGCTTCCCGTTCCGAATAGGCCTAAACTGCTGATCATCGGCTGCGAGAGTTTTGCTGTGCCCGCTTTGTAGAGTGTGATGGTTGGCATCGTTTTAAACGCGTTTTCAAACGTGTCTCCACCTGCCAATACATATCGTTGCGGTGTTTCGCGGAGCGCAAACGCAGCGTTTGACCTATTTGCCGCAAAACAGACGCTCAAAACAACGACAAGCGCAACGGCAGCGTGACGAGCACCATGGCGGCGGCGAGAGGCAGGACGAGCAGGACGAGCAGCTTCCTGCGCCATGTGGTTGTTGTATTCATTGTGATACACTCTCCTTCATGTGGTGACTGCCACCTTCATCACCGTTCGTCATTTTATCTATCGTCGCATATAGTCCATCACAAATAGAAATAAGACGTCAATAGGTATTTTCGCGGTAAATGTAAATTTTCTATGAACTTTTGGCCCGCCTCTTGACAACACGCGGCCGGGCCGCGCCATCTCCGCGGCCCGGCCCGCATTTGCCGCTTGACGCATTGTACAAAATTCTGTATAATTATATAAAATTTCGTACAATGCGCCATGGACGCGTCGGCCTGAGGATGGGATCTTTTGGCGCTGAGATCGGAGGGATGCTTATCTGAATCGGCAGCCCATGTTGGAAGTGCCCAAATGTTTTCAGTAGAGAGAGGAGAGGCTTCATGAAACGCAGTTATATACTCCGCAGGTCGCTGGCGGTCCTCTTGGCCGTCGTGCTGGCCGGCAGTCTCTGGACGGGCGGAACGATTCTGGGGGCCGCGGCCGCGTTTACGGGCAGCGAATGGTCGACGCCCACCATCGTCAAGGTGGGCCAGCTTGACGCGCGGGCGCTCGTCATTCCTTTTGACGATGTGGCGGGCGCAAAGGCAAACCCAACGCTCCGGTTGGGGCTCGACCACTCGCCCAATGTGATCGGCTTAAACGGGACGTGGAAATTCAAACTCACCCAACAGGCCGCAAACCGGCCGGATCTGGCGGGCGTACTGGCGGTCGATGACACGTGGGCGGACATCCCTGTGCCCTCCTCGTGGCAGGTCGCGATGCAGTACGCCGGCGTGTTCGGCGACTATCCGATCTACAACAACCAGGACTATCCCTGGCAGGCCAGCGGCGTCGGCGGTTCGCTGGGGCTCAGCGCAAGCGGCTATACGATGCCCGCCAACAATCCGGTCGGTTCCTACTTCCGCACGTTTGACGTGCCGCAGGAGGAGATCGGCCGGCGGTTTATCCTGACATTCAACGGCGTGGAGTCCGGCTTCTATGTGTCTGTCAACGGCGTGGGCGTGGGTTACGGCGAAGACAGCTTTACGAGCAAGGAGTTTGACATCACGCCGTACGTCGTCGCGGGCAGCAATGTGATTACCGCGCAGGTGATACGCTGGACGACGGGCAGTTTCATCGAAAACCAAGATATGATCGACTACGGCGGCATCCACCGCGATGTCTACATCACCGTGTCGGAGCCGGTCAGCGTCTTTGATTACCATGTGGATACGAATTTCACAGACCACAACTACGCGTCGTCCGAGTTCGATCTGGATGTGGATGTCTGGAACACGACAAACGCGGACGGGGACTACGTCGTAAAGGCTTACCTGTACGACGGCGACCAGGATGTCCTGGGCGGCGCGTCCCAATCGGTGACTCTCGCGGCGGGGCAGAAGGCGAAGGTCAACATCAAGCGGACGGTGCCAAATCCAAAACTGTGGTCGGCGGAGCTGCCGAACCTCTACACGCTGGTGATGGCGCTCGAGCGGGCCGACGGCGGCCTTTTGAACACGGTGTCCACGCGGGTCGGGTTTAAGGAGTTCTATGTCGACCAGAGGGGCACCAGTTCGTCCAACATGCGCATCAACGGCCAGAACATAGAGTTTTACGGCGTCAACCGAGGCGAGGCGCACCCGCTGGGCGGCCACTATGTCCCGTACGATTCCATCGTGCAGGACGTTGTCAACGCGAAACAGTTGAACATCAACGCCATCCGCACCTCGCACTACCCGGCCGATCCGCATCTCTACGATTTGGCGGATGAGTACGGCATCTACATCATGGACGAAGTCAATGTCGAGTCCCACAATGCGCGGACCGCCACGATCCCGAGCGGCGACAGAATCGACACCAGCCTCGCCGCCGGCGGTTCGCGCGTGTTCCCGGGCAACGCCAAGACTTTCACGAACGCGATGGTCGACCGGATGGAGCACATGGTTCTGCGCGACAAGAGCCACGCGTCGGTGCTGATCTACTCCCTCGGCAACGAGGCCGGTACCGGGCCAAATTTCGACACGATGGTCGACGATGTCATCAAGGTATACGACCCGGAGAAGCTGGTTCACTATCAGGGCGAAAACGGCAACAGCCGTATGGACATGGAGGGTCAGATGTATCCGGCGAATTACAGACAGTCGCAGTCGGTCAGCTCGAAGCCCTACATTATGATGGAATATCAACACTCGATGGGCAACACGGGCGGCAACCTCGACAAATACGTCGATGTGTTTGAGGCGAGTGAACGGCTGCAGGGCGGCTTCATCTGGGACTATGTGGACCAGTCCGCCTACACGCTGAAGACAACCGCGGATGTGGCGGACGGCGTCACGCCGGATGAACTGTTCCTCGGTTTCGACGGTTCGTGGCAGAATCGCTCCGGAGACGGGAATTTCTGCCAAAACGGCTTCATTTATCCGGACAGACGCTGGAAGCCCGAGGCCTATGAGGTGAGAAAGCAATATCAAGATCTGCAGTTCTCGGCCACGGAGAGCCAGATCGGCGCCCGGCAAGTGGTGATACAAAACCACAACCGCTTCAGAAATGCCAATTATTACCAAATCAACTGGTCGCTGCTGGAGGATGCGGCGCCCCTCCAGAGCGGGACGTTCACCGACGCGGACGTCGACATCGCGCCCCGCGCGTCCAAGACGGTCACGGTACCCTACAGTGTGCCGGAGGCGCTGAAAGAGGGCGCGGAGTACCTGCTGCTGATCGAGTACAAGCTGAAGAGCGATCTGCCTTACGCCCAGGCCGGTTTTGTGCAGGGCAGCGGGCAGTTTGCCCTTCCGTTTCGGGGGCTCGACAGGCTGATCGTCATCGACACTCTCCCCACCGTGACAAACACACAGACCGACGCGGCGGTCACCGTCACCGGCACAACCCCGGAGGGCAAGCGCTTCGAAGCCGTGGTCGATAAGGCGACGGGTCTGCTCACCGCTTACAGGGCGGATGGCAAGGACCTCATCAGCGCCCCGCCGGTCGGCAGTTTCTTCCGCGCCGAAGTGGACCAGGGGCCGAGCACGGCGGGCAACGCGTTCAACGGGCGGGCCGCCGTTTACGACGCCAGCTGGTATGACCAGGGCAACGGCATGGAGGATGTCTCCGTGACCGTCGGCGACGCCAACCCGCACCTCACCAAAGTGACCGTGGGGGCCAAGCTGAAAAACGGCAGCACCTACAAGCTGACCTACACCATCTACGGAAACGGTTCCATTGCCGTGCAAGCCGACCTGACGCCGCTGGCGACGCTGAGCCAGCTCGGCGAATTCGGCATGATCATGCAGCTCCCGGCCGCGTATGAAAACATGGCGTGGTACGGCAGGGGCCCGAGCGAGACCTATTGGGACCGCAAGGCGGGCAACAATGTGGCCGTGTACAGCGGCGCGGTCGAGGACCAGTTCTTCCCCTACATGCGCGTGCAGGAGACGGGCAACAAGACCGATGTGCGCTGGGCCGCCTTTACGGACGATACGGGGGCCGGGCTGCTGGCCGTCGGCGCCGACGAGGTGCTGGAGGTGAGCGCGACCCACTACACCCCCACGGCGCTCAGCACCTACCGCAGCCCAAACAAGGCGCTGTACCCGTACCAGGCCGCGCGGAGCGACGACGTCGTCCTCCGGGTGAACTGGCACCAAAAGGGCGTCGGCAGCCTGGACTGGGACGACGACACGACGGCGGAGTTTTTGCTCCAGGCGGGCCGGTCGTACTCCTACACCTACACGCTCCAGCCCCTGTTTGCCGGGCAGGACCCGATGGAGAGAAGCAAGGAGCGCTTTGCGGAGTTGCCGCCCGAGCCGAATCTTGAGATGATCTGGTTAGACGGCGTGGCGCTGGCGGGTTTTGACCCGGACATCACCAATTACCATGTGACGCTGCGCGGGGCGGTCATCACCGCGCCGACGGTCACCGTGTCCAACCCGTTCAATCTCCCGCTGCAAATTGAGCAGGCGGAGAGTGCGCCCGGCGCGGCCAAGGTCACGGTCACAAAGGGCGAACGGACGGTTGTGTATACGATCAATTTCCTGGAAGACAGCAGCCTGTTCCTCTCCGCTCTCACGACGCCGTGGCTGTATTCTTACTCCGGGTACCACGACATCTACCGGGACGCGAACGAAAACGGCATGCCCCTGGAGACCCAGGAGATCGTGGACGGCGCGGCGATCCGCCGGATCTTTGAGCACGGTTTTGCCGGCAACTCGGAGCAGATCATCGACTTCAACATCGCGGAGTACGAGGCCGACCGGTTCAAGGCCTCCGCCGGCATCGATTTCCAGATGAAGGCCGGCAACGGCACGGCCTCGGTCATCTTCGAGGTCTGGGCGCACAAGGACGTGAGTCAGCTCACATCGTCCTACTACGCTTCGATGAACCCGGGGGCGAACGGCACCGGGACCATCGTGACGACGGGGTGGACAAAGCTGGACAACTCCCCGATCCAGCGGGCCGGCGGCACCGCGACCCTCTACAATTTCGACGTCCCGCTGACGTATGAGGAAAACGGGGAGATTAAACACTACCAAGCGCTGCGCCTCGTGATGAACGCCAACGGCAGCAACGGCCACGACCAGGCCATTTGGGGCGACCCGCGCCTCGAATACGAATATGTCGAGCCGCCGGCGCCGACGCTGCAGATGATCCGGGTGGACGGTGAGGATCTGGCGGGCTTTGCCGCGGATGTGTACGCGTACGAAATCGCGCTCGCGCCGGGCCGGACGGAGCCGCCCGCGGTCACGGCGGTGTACCCGCCGGCGCTTCCCGTACAGATTGCGCAGGCGGCGGAGATCCCCGGCGCGGCGACCGTCACGGTCGGCACAGGGGACGGGGCGGTTGTCTACACGGTCACATTTACGCAGAGTTCCTCCGTGTATGTGAGCGACCTGTCGTGGTTGTATTCGGCGGGCGGATACGCCCCGGCGGACACGACCCAGCCGACCGATGCGATCTTCAGAGACCAAAACGGAAACGGTGAGCCGGACTTGCGGCTGCGGAGCAACGCCTCGGGCACGGCGATCACCAACACCTACCGGAAGGGCGTCGCGGCGAACGCGTTCTCGGTGGTCGATGTCGACCTCACCGCGCTGAGGCCGGACTTCTTCAAGGCGCACGCGGGCATCGATTACGCGGTGAAGGGCGCCGCCGCCGGCAACGCGAGCGGGCCGTCCGTCGTCTTTAAAGTATACGCGCACAAAGACAAAGCCGCCATCGACTACAACGGCGCGCCCGCGTACAGCGGCCGCGACACGACGGGCATCGGCACGCTGAGCATGGAGGGCTGGGTGGAACTATTCGTCTCCCCGGTCCAGACCAACGACACAAACCACGCCAACCTGACGGAGTTCTCGCGCGCGCTGGCCGACATCGCCCTCGATTTGCGCTATGAGGGCGCCGAGGGCGTGACCCGGCACTACGAGGCCATCCGTCTGATCATGGATCCATACAACAACACGGGCCACGACAACGGCCTGTGGGCGGATGCGCGCTTTGAGTACGCCGCGGCCGACCCCGCTCCGTTGGCGGCGAAGATCGCCGAGGCGCGGGCGTTGCTGGCCGGCACACAGGAGGGCACGGGCGCCGGGCAGTACCGGACAGAGGTGCGCGCCGCGCTGCAGACGGCCATCGACGCGGCGCAGACCCGCTACGACCTGGGCGGATTCACGCTGCCGACGCTGCAGAGCGCCGTGGCGCGGCTGCACGCCGCGATCCGCGTCTACCAGGCGGGCAAGAATCCGCTGGTGGTGCTAAGCCCGAGAGATCTGGAGATCGATGAACGCGGCGCCAACGCGGCCTTTGCCATCGACAAGCTGGTCGACGGGCCCGTCCGCTATACGGCCATTCTTGCGCTCTACACCCCCGACAACCGGATGATCGGGTACGGTGCGTACACCACCAGTCTCGCGGAAGTCCACGACGACGCCGGCATCAATTATGAGTTGTCGGAGGCGCTGCCCGCCGGCACGCAGGCCAGGGTCCTGCTGTGGGACGCCGACACGCGCGCGCCGTTCGCGATGCCCGCCTCCCGCGAGGCCGCCACAGGCGCCGACTTCACGCACGGCGTCCTGGTGGATCCATATGCCGCCGCGGACAACCCCGCGGTGCAAGTGACGGCGGACAGGGAGACCGACCTTGTGACAGTGAGCGGCACGGGCTTTGCGCCCGACGCGCAGCTCACGCTGCTCGGCCTGTTCGGCGGCGAGACGGACTACGCAAACCAGATCGCCTCCGACGCGGACGGGGCCTTCACGTTCACTTACCGGTCCAACTATTTCCTGCGGGCGGGGGTTGAGATCGAGGTCTCCGTCGGCGGGCAGGGGCAGATCGGCGCCGTCACGGCCGAGGCGCGGTACACGGACGACCACGACGGCGCGTATCTCCTCGGCTTTGACGTGGTGAACGAGGAGGGCGCGCCGGTGACCGACCTGCTCACGGCGCAAACGGCGGAGATCCGGCTGGAAGTCTACCACGCGGGCCAGAGGCCGGCGCACATCATCTGGGCGTTGTACGACGCCGCCGGCCGGTTGG
>JAIRML010000183.1 GCA_031258665.1 Oscillospiraceae bacterium
CTGCGCGTTGTGAGCTTTGCGGACAACGACCTGCTGCGAAAAGACCGGGACAGCCTGATGTTCAACCTGGAACCGGAAACCAACCCGCCGGTTCCCTCCGGCGCGGAGGTGCGTCAGGGCACCCTGGAGGGCGCCAACGTGGACACGGCCCGGGAACTGGTCGACATGATCCAGGTCTATCGACACTATGAGCTGAACCAGCGGGTTTTGCGCATGGTGGATGAGTCCCTCGGCCGCGCCGTGAACGACATCGCCCGGGTGTAGTTTTCGGGCGACGCCGCAGCGCCCGGCGCTTCCCCGCGGTGTCTTATTTTGTAATTTTCCCCCGCATTTATACTGTTTGTTTATTTTGGAGCGGCTGTGCCCGCCGCGCGGCGGGGTATCAGACTTTTGGAGATTGAGGCGGTGGCGGTTTTGATCCAAACCATGTACAACGGCCTGCACGGGATGCTGTCGCACCAGCAAAATCTGGACAACATCGCGAACAACATCGCGAACATCAACTCGCACGGGTACAAGCGCAGCCGGACGGAATTCAAAGAGACCCTGTACGCCCGTATGCTCTCCCCCACGGACAACGCCCCCCAGGTCAACCTGCAGCGGGGCGCCGGGGTGATCCCGTCGCAGACGCTTCACAACTTCGAACAGGGCGCGCTGCTCGACACGGAACGCGCCCTGGACTTCGCGCTGGAGGGGCCCGGTTTCTTCGCGGTGGCCACACCCGCCGGCGAGCGGCTCTACACGCGGGACGGCGCCTTCTACCTGACGCCGGAGGCGGACGGCGAATATCTGGTCGACAAGCGGGGGTACTATCTGCTGGACACCGACGGCGCGCGCATCCATGTCTCCGGCGACGCCTCCACCCTCTCGGCGGACGCGCGCGGCGGTCTGTCCCTTCGGGCGGAGGCGGGGGACAGCACCCCCTTCGCGCGCCTTGCCCTCGTCGAGTTCGACAACCCGGGCGGTCTGCTGGCCACCGGGGACGGCTGCTACCGCCCGAGCGAGAACACAGGCGCGCTCCGGGAGGCAGCCGGCGCCACGCTGCGGCAGGGCGCCCTGGAGGCCTCCAATGTCGACTACGCGGAGGAGATGGCTCGGCTCATCCGGGCGCAGCGCGCCTACCAGCTCTCCTCCCGTTGCGTAACCACCGCCGATCAGATGTCCCAGATCTGCAACAGCATCCGGTCGTAGCGCGCCCGGCGCCGGCCGGCGCCCCAAGTCTTCTCGGCTTTTTGCCCGAAATCTGCACGCCGCCCGAGGGCCAATTTCTCCCACGCTTCCCCTGGCTTTTCTCCGCGCGGCGTGATATAATGGGGAGACACTTTGATGGATATCCGTCAGTGCCGGCGATGCCGGAAGCTTTTCAACTATGTCGGCCACTTCAACTGCTCCGCCTGTGTGCATGAGCTGGACGACATCTTTACAAAGGTGCGCAACTACCTGTACGATCATCCGCAGGCGGACATGGCGTCCCTCTGCGAGGCCAGCGGGGCGGAAGAAGAAGACGTCCTGGGTTGGCTGCGGGAGGGGCGGCTGGTTTTGGGCGGCGACGCCGAGGCGATGCTCGTCTGCGAAAACTGCCGCAAACCCATCAAAACCGGTCGTTACTGCGACACATGCGCCGCCGCGGTGCGCGCGCAACTTGCGGAGACGGCGGAAAATCTGGGCGGAAAGACTCGGCCGGAGGAGAAGACGGCCGGGCGCCCGGAGTATGCCGCCGACCGGCCGGCGTCAGGCCAGGGTGTCTGGTCGCGCAAGTTCCTCGACATCCGCGGTGGGAACAAATAGGCAGCCATCGCTGATGATTCGGCTATTGGGAACGACGATCGTCAGAAACAGGAAAAGTTGTCCAAAAATTCAGCCCTAAGATTGACGCTTTCGCTCAACCCTTTTTGTGTGTTTTGACTTCAGTTTTCGCAAAGACCTTTCGATATAGCATGTAGAAGAGAAGAAGCGCACCCCAAGCCCCACGAAGAAGAGGCCACACATCGCAAGAGGAGGAAGAATGCAAATGAAGATCGCATCGGTACCCCTGTCTGCCCAGGTGAATGCTTATGGGAAGGCGGGACGTGATGTTTCTGCGCCGCGCGCCCGTTCCCAGGCGCCGGACATGGTGGAGATTTCTCGGAACGCGCGCCCGCTCGGCGAATTTCTGCGCGCCGCCCAGAGCGCGCCGGATGTCCGCATGGAAAAAGTGACGGTGCTCCGGCAGCAGATCGAGGCCGGCACATACCGCGTGGAAGGCCGCGCGGTGGCCGAAAAACTGTTGGTCCATACAGCGAGCCTCTGAGGCCGTGCCGCAGGGGGCAGTATGCTGTGCCCTGCGGCGTTGCCCGAAGACGCACCGCCCCCGCCGGGTGTCCGACCGCTCCCGGCGGGGGCGGTGTGTTTTGTTTCATCCGCCGACAAAATCCCCCGGCCAACCGTCCGGCGCGTACCCCGCGGCGTCGCCTGTATTTTTCGCTCAATGGAAGTGCCTGATGTTACGATATACTTTATATAGGCATGATTCCACTGCAAAAAAGCTAAGGAACGGATTGGATACTGAGTATAAAAGCCCTCGTTCATTATATTTTTGCAGTAAAATCAGACATAGATCATATCAGGGTGGGGGCGGGACAATGCAGACACTGCTTGATGCTTTTTGCGCGGTGCTCACCGCCGAACGCGATGTGCACAGGGAACTTCTGCGTCTCTCGGAGGCCAAAAAGGGCGCCATCACCGAAAACAACATCTCCGACCTCGATGGCATCGTCAAACAGGAACAGACACTGCTGACCCGGTTGAACGAGTGGGAGCGAAAGCGCAGGGACTGCGTGAACGCGCTGGCCGCCCGGCTTGGGCAACCCGCCGCAGACATTGTATTGCAGGACTTTTTAAATGTGAGCGACGTGCGCCACGCGGAGCAGCTGAACACCCTCTACACCGAGCTCACCGACCTGCTCGACCGCCAGGTGCGTTTGAATGAGGTCAACCGAAGACTGATCGAATCCCGTTTGGAATACATCCAATATACGCTGGACGCCGTATCGGACCGGCAGAGCCCCTCTCGTCTCTACGGCGGGAACGGCGCCGATGCGCCGGCGCCGACGCGGAAAAACACCATCATCGACCAAAAGGTGTGAACAAACATGCGTTCTACTTTTGCGGGCCTGGACATTGCCAACCGCGGGTTGTTTGTGGCCCAGCGGCAGATCGACCTGGCCGGCCACAACATTGCCAACGCCAACACGGAGGGTTACACCCGCCAGCGCTTTGTCACCGCCGCGGTGCCGCCGCCGGGGATGAACACCCTGTGGCTGCCCATCGACAAGGGCCGGACAGGCGGCGGCGTGGTCACGCTGACCGTGGACCAGATCCGCGACCGTTTTCTCGACAAACAGGTGCGCCACGAACTCACCCGCACCAACTACTGGGAGGAGCGGAGCGCCGCCCTCTCCTACATTGAGGACATCTTCAACGACCTGGACACCACCGGCCTCAACACCGTCATGCGCGATTTCTTCAACAGCTTGCAGGAGCTCTCCAAAAACACGACGGACAGCGCGGTGCGCGCCGAGGTGGTGGAGAAGGCCAAGTCTATGACGGACATGTTCCACGCGTACTACAGCAAGTTTACCGACCAGATGTACCAGCAGGACGAGATGGTCGTGGCCCAGGGCAAACATGTCAGCGACCTGGGCCGGCAGATTGCCGACCTGAACCAGGCCATCTTCAAATATGAGCTGACCGGCAACAATGCCAACGACCTGCGCGACAAGCGCAACCTGCTGCTCGACGAGTTGGCCGGCCTCGCGGACATCTCCTACCAAGAGGTGGGCTCCGGCAAGACGGACATCAACGGAATGGAACTGACCACGCTCGTGGTCCGGATCGGCGGGGCGGACTTCATCGACCACAGCAGCTTCCGGGAGATCACCGCCGCGCAGACCGCCGTGAACGACATCGTCAGCGGCTCCGTCTCGCTCCCCCTGCTCCACGAGCTGCAATTCGCCGACGACGGCAGCCCCGTGCCGGTCTCGGGCGGCGCCATACGCTCCTACCTCGACCTGCGCGACGGCAACTCGGTGAGCACGCAGGGCCTGCCCTATTTGAAGGCGCGGCTCGACACGCTCGTGAGTTCGCTCGTCACGGAATTCAACGCGATCCACGAGACCGGCTACACCCTGCCCTACACCGACGGGAGCGGGGTTGTCCAACCCAGCCGGACGGGCGTCCCGCTCTTTGACCCGGCGGGGCTGACGATCGACACATGTTCACTGTCCGCCGACGTCTTGGCGAGCGCCCACAACGTGGTGGCCTCGGACGAGCCCGTCCAGATGGACACGAGCGGCCACTACGAGACGGGCAACAACCGGACAGTGCTGGACCGGCTCATCAAACTGGCGCAACGCAGCGACATC
Source organism: Oscillospiraceae bacterium (assembly GCA_031258665.1). Classification (GTDB taxonomy): domain Bacteria; phylum Bacillota; class Clostridia; order Oscillospirales; family UBA929; genus JAIRTA01. Next base: position 4,404 of record JAIRML010000183.1, read on the forward strand.
CCAGCGGTGGGCAGCTTTGAGAACTTTTACAACACCTTTATCACCGAATTGGCCTCAGAGGTGGCTCACGCCAACAAGATGACCGAGCAGGAGTACGCCCTGCTCGACGGACTCACGGCCCAACGGACCTCTGTGTCGGGCGTATCCCTCGACGAAGAGATAACGGATCTGTTGCGTTTCCAGCACGCCTACAACGCCGCCGCCCGCGTGATCACCGCGATGGACGAGGCCCTCGATGTGCTGATCAACCGCACCGGCCGCGTCGGCCTGTAATGTTGGTATCTTATGGCCGCTTCGCGGCCATAAGATACCAGAGTTTTTGCTTGTGGGTTGCAGGTGCAGCCCACGTTGGTACCTTATTGCCGCTTCGCGGCAATAAAAAACAAGAATTTGGGTTGTGGGCTGCGGAGGCAACCCGCGTTGGTAACTATATGGTGTGAACAGGGAGGCATACAGCATGGCGCAGCGCGTGACAAACGCAATGATGATCAACACCTTCAACCGAAACCTATACCGAAACGCCGCCAAAATGGAGCGGTTGCAGACCCAGCTGGCCACCAACCGAAAGATTGTCCGGCTGAGCGACGACCCCATTGGGGTGATCAAGAGCCTAAACGCCCGTTCCCGGCTGGCCGGTATCGCGCAGTACCAGCGCAACATCCAGGACGCCCAGAGCTGGCTCACCCAGTCGGAGTCCTCCGTGAACGAACTAAACACCATCCTCAAGCGCGCCTATGAGCTGTCTGTCAGCCTCGCGAACGAGGTCAAGACGCCGGAGGACCGGCAGGCGGCGTCCTATGAGCTGAAGGAACTGCTCGACCAGGTGGTCACGCTGGGCAACGCCACCCTCGGCGACAAATACCTCTTTGGCGGCTACAACGTGACCCAGGCGCCGATGGCCGTGGACGCCGTGTCCGGCGAGATGACCTTCAACGGCTTCAGCCTGTACGACCCGGCCGATTTGGCGCAAGTACAGGCGCTGGACGAGGTCATCTCTTACGAGATCGGCTTCGGTACGGACCTGTCGGTATCGATCTCCGGCGTGCGGTTTATGGGCCTCGGGGAGGACAATGTCTACCACCAGCTCAAGACATTTTACGAGCAGGCGTCCTCTTCCACACTGGAGGACCTCCAGCCTTTCGTCGACGTCTTCCAGCGTCTGCAGGGCAACGCGTTGGCTCTCTCCGCCGAGATCGGCGGGCGGCAAAACCGGCTGGAACTCATGACAACCCGGTTTGAACAGGATTTCATCAACTACACACAGATGAAATCCGACGCCGAAGACCTGGACCAGGCCGAGGCCATCATGTACTTTTCGATGGCTGAGGCGGTGTACCGGGCGGCGCTGAGCGTGGGCGGGCGCATCCTGCAGCCCACGCTGGTGGACTTCTTGCGATAATAACCCCACCGTGGGTTGCGTCTGCAACCCACAACCCAAATTCTCGTTTATTTGTTGAAAAACTTTGTTTTTCAACAACACGGGGGGGTGGATCGAGGCGCTGAGGCGCCTCGCGGGGTGCGGTTTGCGGAAATGAATTCCGCAAACCGCGGATGGGATCTGTTTATTTGTTGAAAAACTTTGTTTTTCAACA
>JAIRML010000277.1 GCA_031258665.1 Oscillospiraceae bacterium
CCGCAGCGCGTTTTTCAGCGCGGTCTCCGCCTGGGTCCGCGTCAGGCGGAAGCCCCGGCTGGGCGCGCGCCGGACGCCGGACTGAAACGCCGGGTAAGGCGGGAGACTGTCATCCAGCCGGATCCGCATGGCGTCGTAAAGTTCCTGATTGCGCATGGCGACCATCCTCTCAAAAAAGCGCCTCCGGAGGGGCGCCGGATTCCTCTCCAGGCAACCCCCGGGGCCCGCGTTGCGCCGCGGGGACGCGCAAGCGAACAAGATCCCCGCAGGTTGCCTTAAGTATAATGAAACGAGCGAGAGATGTCAATTGTCAGTTATCAATGGCCGCCGCATCACGCGTTCCCGTCTGTTTTCGATCTATCCCTTGACGCGCGGGGCGATACTCGGCTGCGGCCGAGTCCATCAACCCCATCCATACGTTCTCGTCTGTTTTCGATTCATCCCTTGACGCGGAGGGGGTGCAGGTGGTATGATACAAGCCGTCCGGCCGGTGTGCGCCGCGGCGTGCCGCCGGTCGAAATGTGGAGAGAAACGGAGTGAGCGCAGTGGCGAAGATTGTCGAATGTGTCCCCAATTTCAGTGAGGGGCGGGACCGGGCCGTCATCGAGGCCCTGGTACAGGTCGCGGAGAGGGCCCCCGGCGTGGCGCTGCTGGACCACTCCTCAGACGCGAGCCACAACCGGAGCGTATTCACGATGGCGGGCAGCCCCGAGGGTGTCGCCGAGGCGGCGTTTTCGCTGTGCCGGGAGGCCGGCGCGCGCATTGACCTCACGAAACATACGGGGGAGCACCCGCGCATGGGGGCGACCGATGTCATCCCGTTCATCCCGATCCGCGAAACCGGCATGGAGGAGTGCGTCGCGCTGTCCAAACAGGTGGCTGAGCGGATCTGGAATGAACTGCGGATCCCCTGTTTTCTGTATGAGGAGTCCGCCGCCGTGCCGGAGCGGAAAAACTTGGCCGCCGTGCGCAAGGGCCAGTTTGAGGGGATGCCCGAGAAACTCCGGCGGCCGGAGTGGGCCCCGGACTATGGGGTGCGGGCCGTCCACCCGACGGCGGGCGTCACCGCCGTCGGGGCCCGGGCGCCGCTCGTCGCCTTCAACGTCAACCTGGGCACGTCCGACCTGTCCGTCGCCGACGCGATCGCGAAGACCGTCAGGGCCTCGGGCGGGGGTTACCGGTACTGCAAAGCCATCGGCGTGATGCTGGAGGGGCGGGGCATCGCGCAGGTCTCGATGAACATGGTAAACCACGAGGGCACGCCGCTCTACCGGGTGTTCGAGGCCATCCGCGCCGTGGCGCGGCGCTGGGGCGTCCCGATCGTCGGCAGCGAAGTGATCGGACTCACCCCGGCCAAGGCCCTGATCGACTGCGCGGCGTACTATCTCCAGATCGAACATTTCGACGACAAAAAGCAGGTGCTCGAAAACCACCTGCTGTGACATTGGAGGGCCCCTATGAAACTGAGTGACAGAACACTGGAAGATTTTGGAAACTTCCTCGCCTCCGACGCGCCCGCGCCGGGCGGCGGCGCGGCGGCGGCGCTGGCGGGCTCTTTTGGCGCGGCGCTCACCCACATGGTGGCCGCGCTGACAGTGGGGAAGCCCCGCTACGCGGAGCACGCCGACCTCATGCGGAAGCTGCTGGCGGAGACAGAACTGCTCCGGGGCGCGCTGCTCACGGCGGTGGACCGCGATGTCGAGGCGTTCCGCGGCATGGGTGTGGTGTTTTCGATGCCGAAGGGGACGGAGGCGGAGCGCAGCGCGCGCCGGGCGGCGATGCAGCGCGCGCTGCGCGCCTGCACACATCCGCCCTACGAGATGATGGAACACGCCCTCGCCGCCCTCCGGCTGACCGAAAAAGCGCTGGGGCGCAGCAACAAAAACGCGGTCAGCGACCTTGGGGTGTCCGCGCTGCTGCTGAAGGCCGCGCTGCAGGGCGCGTGGCTGAACGTTCTGATCAACATCGGCTCGGTGGACGACGCCGCGTTTGCCGAAAGGCACCGCGCCGGCGGCGGGGCGATGGTGGCGGAGGCCCTGCCGCTGGCCGACAAGATCTACGGAGCCGTGCTGGCGGAGCTCGCCGGCGCGTAGCGCGCGGCTGGGCCGCGGCCGCGTGCGCGCCCGTGAACCGCGCGCCATAGTATGGGTCAGGTACCAATCCGGCTGCCGGGTATGTATCCCGGCGGCGCGCGGCGGCGCGCGTCTGCTCGGGCAAACGACGGGGGGAGTGTATGTCTTATGAGTTTTGTATCACGATTCGATGGCTGCGGCGCCGAGGCGGGCCGCTGCGCCGGCTGCGACCCGTGCGATTGCTGCGGGGCAGAGCAGTCGGCCGCCTGTGCGCACGGCCCGGAGGGCCCGGAGGGTCTGCAAGGTCCGCCCGGCCCGCAGGGCCCGCAGGGGGTCGAAGGCCCGCCCGGCCCGCAAGGGCCCGCGGGTTCTGAGGGCCGGCAGGGTCTGCAAGGCCCGCCCGGCCCACAGGGGCAGACGGGCCCACGGGGGGCCGAGGGTCCGGCCGGTCCGCCCGGCCCGCAGGGGC
>JAIRML010000285.1 GCA_031258665.1 Oscillospiraceae bacterium
GAGGGCGACAGCACAGGTGATGCGGAGGAGACGGCGGCGGCGGACCCGCTGATCACACCGGAGATGGTGCGTGAGATTCAGCGGATGGATCCGGCCGCCGCGGTTGTGGATGTCCGCAACCAGGATGAGCGCGACAGAGGGTATATCCCAGGCAGCATCCTGATCCCGCTGGCGACGCGGAAAGAGACCGACGCCGCGCAGCTTCCGGACAAAGAGGCGGTCGTCGTCGTGTACTGCCAGTCCGGCGGGCGCAGCGCGCAGGCCAGAGAATTTTTGGAGGAACTCGGCTATCTCCGCGTCTACGATATGGGCGGCATCGGCCGCTGGCCCTACGCGCTGGAGGGCGCGCAATAGCGCCGCCCAACACAGCCTGTGCAAGTCCGCCATGCGGCTCCGCGCGTCTGTGTTTGGAGCGGAGGGGGGCGAGGAGGACACCATGCGCATATACCACGCCGAACACTACGACGACATGAGCCGCAAGGCGGCCAACATTTTGTCGGCCCAGGTGATCTTGAAACCGGCCAGTGTGCTGGGGTTGTCCACCGGGTCCACGCCCATCGGTCTGTACCGGCAGTTGGCCGAGTGGTACCGCAAGGGCGACGTCGATTTCTCCGGGGTCACGACGGTCAATCTGGACGAATATCGGGGGCTGGCCCCGGACGATCCGCAGAGTTACGCCCGGTTTATGCGGGAGAATTTCTTCGATCATATCAATGTAAAGCCCACAAACACGCATCTCCCAGACGGCCTGGCGGCGGACGCGGAACGGGAGTGCGCCCGGTACGAGACGATTCTCCGCGACAGCGGCGGCATCGACATGCTGCTGCTGGGGATCGGGCACAACGGGCACATCGGTTTCAACGAGCCAGGCAGCGCCTTTGAGAAGGGCACACACCTCGTCACGTTGACGCGGAGCACGATCGAGGCCAACCGGCGGTTCTTTCTCAGCGAAGACGCTGTCCCCCGGCACGCCTACACGATGGGTATCCGCTCCATCATGCAGTCGCGGACCATCGTGGTCATCGTCTCCGGAGCGTCCAAAGCCGGCATTGTCCGGCGCGCCTTCGCCGGCCCGGTGACCCCGGAGGTCCCCGCCTCGGTCCTCCAGCTCCACAACGACGTGATCCTCGTGGGGGACAGAGAGGCTATTTGTCAATTGGAAAATTGACAAATATTTCCAACGTGGGCTGCCTCCGCAGCCCACAACCCAAATTCTTGTTTTTTATTGCCGCTTCGCGGCAATAAGGCACCAATGTGGGCTGCCTCCGCAGCCCACAACGAAAAATTCTTGTTTTTTATGGCCGCTTCGCGGCCATAAGTTACTAATATAACACCGCACCAAGGAGGGTCTTACGGATGCAAAAGAATGTCAAATGGGCGCCAAGACACATGATGGCGACGGCGTTGATGTTGTCGTTGGCCATCACACTTTTGCCGGCGCCGGCATCCGCGTACGCGACGCCGGAAGGCGGTCAGACGGCGATAGCCGCCTCGGACTACACGTTTTCCTCGTCGCTGACCGGCGGTACATTCGTTTCAAAACTGATAAACAACACCGGCGCCGCGGCAAAGGGCCACTGCATTCTCGCGGTTTATGACAGCGAGGGCAGGCTTGCCCACTGCGAGGTCCAGCCGTTTGAAGCGGCCGCGGGCGCCGGCGGTGAGGCGGTGTTTGCCGCCAATCCCGATGACTTCCCCGTGCCTGCGTACCGCTGCGCCGCGTACTGCTGGGATGAGCGCCGCATACCGCTGGCGGACGCGATTTCCCCGATCCCTGTGATAACGGTTCTCCCGGTGCTGTTTGAGAGAGGGCAGTGGGCGCCGGAGCTTGGCGAGATCACCACCCACACGCCGGGCGGCGGTTCCACATGGGCCTATGAAGACGGCCTGATACGCATCTACAACGGCGTACCCGCAAGCAAGAATGTGGCGTTCAGGTTCGTGTTTGAAAACCTCGTCGACATGAGGGGCTATGACGCCGTGGTCATGGAATTGGAAGAGGCCCCCACCGGGTGGTTCGGCGGGGTCTTGCGCTTCCGCATCGACCAGGACGCCTGCTGGGCCGGCGAGGGCCACACCAACATCATCAGGATGGCGAGCGGGACCAATGTCAATGTCGGCGGCATGGTCGGCATGTCCGCCGGCAATTGGGACCTCGAAAGGCTCAGGGGGGTCGGCGGGCTGCCCGCCTACGGCGAGTCCGTGAGGATCAAGAAGATCTACCTTGAGGGCGACGGGGCGTACGAGCCCGTCACGATCAACAGCGACGCCCGCAACCTCATGGACATCATACCCCCGAGGACCGGAAACACCCCGGTGACATCCATCACCTCTTCGAGCCAGTATGCCGGGACGGTGGCGTGGAGCCCCAGCCACGAGACTTTCCGGGCCGGCATCGAATACACGGCGGCCATCACGCTGACGCCGAAGCCCGGCTGGAAACTGGACGGCGTGCCTGCGAACTGGTTCAGGATCTACTACCCGACCGGCGGCGCGGTGCAGGTGGCGCACGGAGCCGGCTCGGGCGCGCTCACACACACTTTCCCGGCGACAAAAGAGGTTGTGCCATACCCGGAGCCCACCCAGTTTGTGGCGCTGTCGTTTGACGATGTGTACCTGACGGACACGGAGACCCTTGTGGACGCGCTGGACCGACTCGGGATCAAAGGCACTTTTTTTGCGAACGGCATCAACCTTGAGAAGGCGGGCACACACCCGGCATACAAGAGGGCGCTCGACAAACTGATCGCCGGGGGGCATGAGCTGGAGAGCCACCTGTGGCAGCATGAGCGTTATGACAACACCGCCGACGAAAACGTGACGAGGGACAACTTCAAAAAGAACCAGGACCTGATCTTCGCGCTGGCCGGGAAGGACGCGAGGTGGAGCCGCATCCCGTACGCCAGCCATGGGACAATGTCTTTGCGGGTGGCGGGCGAGTTTGGCCTGACCAACCTGCGCGGTCTGGCAACGAACGACTGGGACTTCCCCAATTCAGCGTCCCGCCTGGTCAACACGGTGCTCACCGCGACCGGCAACAACAGCGTGAGGGACGGGCAGATCTACGTGTGCCACGACCAGCCGGGCCAGACCAACACCGTGCAGGCCATTCCGGAATATTACCACGAGCTTCGGAGCAGAGGGGTCGGCTTCATGACGATCTCCGAACTGAGGGAGCATAGGAACTTCACGGCCCTGCCCGGCGTGAATTACGCGAATTTCTTCCAAAACAGCGCCGCGCCGCAGGTCATCACCATCAACACCCAGCCCGTGGCGCCCCCGGCCGAAAACCTGGTCCAGGGTCAGATAAGCGGCAGCCTCGCCGTGACGGCGACAGCCGCGCAGGGGGCGGCGCTGTACTACCAGTGGTACACCGACACGGCCCCCGCCGACGGATGGGAGATCATTGACGGGGCGACAGGCGCGGCCCTTGCCTTGCCGGCGGACCTGCCGGCGGGCACACATTACTTCTATTGTAAGATGAGCGCGCCGAACGCACCCTCCATCACGTCAACCGTTGTGGCGGTCACCGTATCGGCGCCCGCCGCCGGTTGACCGGTAACCGGCTTTTTTCAACAAAAGTTCAAAGGCTTGTCCGGCGCTCAAGCGATGAGCGCCGGACAAGCCTTTGTTTACAAACTCAGGTTCCCCGCCAGGCAATCGCGAATACGGTTTTCTTTCGCGCCTTGACTTTTCCGCTCCGGGATACTATACTGGGTACGCAACGCCCGGACAACAGGGCTCCCGACAAGCGGAACTGGTGGGATTGGAAGGACATACTCGCAAGGTTCTTTGTCAACATCGGTTATGCAGACACGCTCGGCTCCGGTGTGCGCAATCTCATCAAGTATACGAAGCTCTATTCCGGCGGCGAACCAGAATTGATTGAGGGAGACATCTTCAAGACCGTGATTCCGCTTGTCGCTGCAAGCGAAAAACAAGCGAAAAACAAGCAAATCACACAAGTGAAAAAAAACGCGCGATCATCGCCCATCTTGAAGAGTATGGTCAGGCTACCGTTGCCGACTTTGCCGATATTTTCGAATTGAGCGAGGGGCGTGTACGCGCTATCCTGCTCGAAATGACGAAGGAGAACCTGATTGAGAAGGTGGGCAAAACGAAGTCGGCTT